>CALMXV010000277.1 GCA_937871155.1 uncultured Taibaiella sp.
ATAACCTAATTCCGAAGGGATAAAAAAGCGATATTTGGCGCCTTTATTCATAAGCTGCACTCCTTCTGTCCATCCGGTGATTACTTGATTCAAACCAAAGGTAGCCGGTTGATTTCTTTTATAGGAGCTGTCAAATACATTCCCATTGATAAGGCTACCTTCATAGTGTACGGTAACTCGACTTCCGGCACTAGTAGGCTTTTCGCCACTTGCCTCTTGAAGTATTTCATATTGCAATCCAGAAGCGGTGGTTTGTACCCCTTCGCGTTTTGCATTTTCTTCTAAAAATTTCTTTTGTTCTTCCATTTTCTTTTCTGTGTTTTGCTGAATTAGGTTTCTTAATTTATCTGATAAACTCACGTTGAAATTATTTAATAGTATAGTTATTTAATGACGCCCAATTCTTTTCCTACTTTGGTAAAGGCTGCGATTGCTTTGTCTAAATGTTCTTTTTCATGACCGGCTGATATTTGTACTCGAATACGAGCTTGGCCTTTAGGTACTACAGGATAGAAAAATCCAATCACATAAATACCTTCCTCTAAAAGTTTCGAAGCCATTTGCTGCGCCAATACTGCATCGTACAACATGATAGGAGTAATAGGATGCGAGCCCGGTTTAATATCAAATCCTGCCTCAGTCATTTTAGCACGGAAATAAGTAGTGTTCTCTTCAAGCTTATCACGTAGCGTGGTGGTATCGCTAATCATATCCAGCACCGCTATAGAGGCACCTACCACTGACGGAGCAACAGTATTAGAAAACAAATAAGGACGGCTACGTTGACGAAGCATTTCTATCACTTCTTTTTTACCACTAGTAAAACCTCCAGAAGCACCGCCTAAAGCTTTACCCAAGGTACCGGTAATGATATCTACTCGATTCATCACATTGCATAGCTCATGGACTCCGCGGCCTGTCTTACCCATAAAACCTGAAGAATGACTTTCATCTATCATTACAATGGCATCATACTTATCGGCTAAGTCACAAATTTTATCAAGAGAGGCTATAGTACCATCCATTGAAAAAACAGAATCAGTAACAATAAAACGAGTTCTAGCATCTGCATGAGCTTTCAACATATCTTCCAGCTCTTCCATATTATTGTTTTTATATCGAGCACGTTTTGCTTTACACAAACGCACACCATCAATGATAGAAGCATGATTTAATTCATCTGAAATGATAACATCAGCTTCCCCTAACAACGGTTCGAAAACTCCACCATTGGCATCAAAACAAGCTACATATAAAATGGTATCTTCAGTGCCTAGAAACTTGGATAATTTTTGCTCCAATTCTTTGTGAATATCTTGTGTACCACAGATAAATCTAACTGAGCTCATGCCATAACCTCTTTTATCAATAGTAGCTTTTGCTGCCTCTAATACTTTAGGATGTGAGGATAACCCGAGATAGTTATTCGCACAAAAATTCAACACCTGTTTACCATTTACAGTAATTTCAGGTCCTTGTTCTGAAGCGATGGTACGTTCTTTTTTGTATAGCCCTGCTTCATCTATTTCTTTAAGTTCTTGCCCTAAGCGATTGTAAAAGGATTGACTTGACATAATATTTTTTGAATTGAGGGTACAAAGAAATGAAATTTTTTGCCAGATGCCTTTAATATTACCTTCGATGCATTGTATATAATCAACATGTTTTTAAAAAAGCTAGGCGTGATTTCTTAGGATATAAATTTTCTTCCAAACGAAATGAATGTTCTACTACTTTTGCAGCCATGTCACAAAAAGAAATCAGTAACCCTGCAGAGAACGTATTTCCTGATGCCGTTTCGTCTTCAAGTAAGAAAGACCAAGTAGCCGATATGTTCAATGATATTGCCGGTAAGTACGATTTTCTGAATCATTTTTTATCATTAGGTATTGATAAAGGCTGGAGAAAAAAAGCTATTAAAGCAATTGCTGCTATACGCCCGTTAACCCTATTAGATATAGCCACTGGTACAGGTGACCTAGCTATTGCGGCGTCAAAAATAAACCCTGAAAAAGTTGTAGGTATTGACATTTCAGAAGGGATGCTGGCAATAGGCAAGCGAAAAGTACTTTCCATGCATTTAGAAAATATCATTACGCTTCAACAAGGAGATAGCGAAGCGTTAGAGTTTCCAGACAATAGTTTTGATGCAATTACTTGTGCTTTTGGAGTTCGAAATTTTGAACACTTAACAAAAGGGCTTAAAGAAATGAACCGTGTAGTAAAACCTGGTGGTAAAGTAGCCATCTTAGAGTTTTCGCATCCAAAGCACTTTCCCATAAAACAACTTTATCAATTCTACTTTAAAAGCATTTTACCCACACTTGGGAAATTGGTTTCAAGCCACCGAAATGCCTACACCTATTTGCCGGAATCCGTTATGGCATTTCCAGAAGGTGCAAATTTTTGTAATATTTTAAAAGAATGTGGGTTTAAAGAAGTAGCTGCTAGAACATTGACCTTTGGAATATGTACCCTCTATGTAGCTACAAAATAGTTCCATTCTGTTACCGCAACCCAATATTAAACACTCTCTAGGAACAAATTAACTAACAGTAAGGGTACAAAAACATAAATATTTTGTCTATAAAAAGAAAAGCCCTTACATTTGCACTCGGAAATTAAGAAATAGAAAGGGGCTCTGGAAAGTGCCCCTTGTTTTATTACCCAATATGACGGATATCCTTTTAAAAATAGAAGCACTTATCACTCCTTTACTTGAAGGAACTGATATGTTTGTAGTGACAGTGAAAATGAAGCCTACCAACAACCTTAAGGTTTTCTTGGATGCTGATGCTGGATTGTCCATTGGTAAAATATCTCAAATAAACAAAAAGCTCTATGCGCTTATTGAAGAAAGCCAACTATTTCCTGACGGAGATTTTTCATTAGAGGTATCTAGTCCAGGAGTAGATGAACCATTGACCTCCATCAGACAGTACACTAAAAATATAGGAAGAACTGTAGCAATAGTTTTCAATGAAGAGGCACCTGAAAAAGTAGGCGTGTTGAAAGAAGTATTAGAAGACAGCCTCTTAATAGAATCAAAAATCAATAAGAAAAAAGAAACTGAAACGGTAGTAATTCCTTTTTCAGCAATTAAAACAATAACTGTACAAATCGTTTTTTAAAAATGTTTAAAAACCATGGCTAGTATCAATTTATTTGAATCATTTCAGGAGTTTAAAGAAGCGGAAAATATTGACCGTCCAACCCTGATGAAGGTGATAGAAGATGTTTTCAAAACCTTGCTTCGTAAAAAATATGGCACAGATGAGAATTTTGATGTAATTGTGAACGACCAAACAGGTGATTTAGAAATTTTCCGCAGACGGATTATCGTTGAAGACGGATTTTCGGAAGATGATAACCTAGAAATAGAATATGCTGAAGCCATTAAAATTGAGCCAGATTATAATGTAGGAGAAGAGGTATATGAAGAAGTAGATGTAAAAGATTTCGGCAGAAGAGCTGTACTTGCGGCTAAGCAAACTTTGGCTTCTCGTATTGGTGATCTTAAGAAGAAAAACCTTTTGGATAAATATGCGGACCGTATTGGTGAAATCATCAATGGTGAAGTATATCAAATTTGGAAAAAAGAGATTTTGTTGCTTGATGAAGATGGTAATGAACTTATCCTTCCAAAATCCGAGCAAATCCCTACCGATTTCTTCAAAAAAGGAGAAAGTGTACGTGCTGTAGTAAAGAAAGTAGAAATGAGAAACAATGCTCCGGTTATTATTCTTAGCCGTACCCATCCTACCTTCTTAGAAAAACTACTTGAAATTGAAGTTCCGGAAATCATGGATGGCTTGATAGTGATTAAGAAAATAGTAAGAGAACCGGGTGAAAGAGCCAAAGTAGCCGTTGAAAGTTATGATGATCGCATTGATCCGGTAGGTGCTTGCGTAGGTATGAAAGGGAGCCGTATTCATGGCATAGTACGTGAATTACGTAATGAGAATATTGATATCATCAACTTTACCAACAATACACAACTACTTATACAACGCTCATTAACTCCTTCAAAAATCAACCGTATGGAGCTAAATAACGAAGATAAGAAGGCGGATGTATATCTAGATCCAGACCAGGTATCACTTGCTATTGGTAAGAAGGGAGTAAACATCAAACTGGCTCAAGAGCTTACAGGCTACAGTATAGACGTATATCGTGATGTACAAGAAGAAGAAATGGATTACGATATTGACTTAGAAGAATTTTCAGATGAAATTGATGAATGGGTAATTGAAGCTTTCAAGAAAATAGGTTGTGACACGGCATTAAGCGTATTGAATCTAAACATATCTCCTGAAGAAATTGCTCGTAGAACGGACTTAGAAGTTGAAACGGTAAAAGATGTTCAGCGTATTCTTCAAGATGAATTTAAAGAAGAAGACAAGTAGTTTTTTGAGTGGAATTGACAAACTCAAAATCACACAGCTAACCGCTTGAATACATAACGAATTCGCTTTTATTAAAGCAAAATGTTTAGGTTTGTATGTTGTATCATACTTACCCAACAAATAAAATAAAAAACCAGACTGACTAAATAGTAGAATGGCAGTAGAAAATAAAACACCGAGGTTACTTGCAGCCGCAAAAGAATTTAATATTGGTAAGGAAACACTAGTTGAGTTCCTTACCGGTAAGGGATTTGATATCAATGCAAGCAACCCGAATACGAAGATTTCTGAGGATATGTATGATGCCTTGGCGAATGAGTTTGCAAAAGACAAAGCCGCCAAGCGTAAAAGCGAAGCTATTGACTTGCCGCGTGGTGGTGGCAATGTTCAGGAATTAAAGTTGAAAGAAGAGCCAAAGAAGGAAGAACCGAAAAAGGTAGAAGAGAAAAAGAAAGAACCGAAGGCACCTGTTGTTGAAGAAGTAGAACCACCAATAGTAGAGGTTCCAAAAGAAAAACCAGCACCTATCGAAGCTATAGTTCCAATAGAAGAACCGACTGCACCCATCATAGAAATTGCTCCTACACCTGCTCCGCAAAAAGAGGAACCAGTTGCAGCTACGACGGAAAAGCAAGTTGAAAAAGCTACTTCAGAAGAAGACAATACACAAGAAGAAGCCGGACATATAGAAGTGAAGTCTCCTAAGCTTGAAGGTCCTAAAATTTTAAATAAAATCAACTTAGACGAGTTAAATCTTAACACAAGACCCAAAAAAGGTTCTGCTAAGAAAACAACCGCTAAGAAAGAAGTGGCAGCACCTGAAACCACTCAGCCAGAAGAAAAGCCTAAGTCAAAAACTAAAAAAGCTACTACTACAGAAGCTACACCTGAAGCTCCTATTAAAGAAGCACTCGTGAGTGCCCCAGTAGTTGTTGAAGAGAAAACACCTATAGCTCCTACAAAACCACAACCAGAAGAAAAACCTGAAGAAGACAAGAAAGAGCATATCGAAATGAGATCTCCTAAGTTGGAAGGTCCTAAGATTTTAGGTAAAATAGAACTGCCCGTACAAGCACCTTCTTCAAGAGGTGGTGGCGATAACAGGGAAAAAAGAAATCGTAAAAGAATTCCTGTTCAGAAAAAACCTGAAAGTCTTAAACCAGGAGAAACATCATCAGCTCCTCATCAAAATAGACCAGGTGGTGGAGAACGACGACCAAATACAGGAGGACCCGGAGGAAACAGACCCGGAGGACCCAACGATAGACGTGGACCTAACGACAGAAATCGTAACAACGACCGTAGAGGTGGCAATAACCAAACAGCTCAACCAGGACAAGAAATTGACCAAAAAGCTATCCAAGATAAAATCCGTCAAACCCAGGCTAAACTTGCTGGTGGTGCAGGTGGACGTAATAAAAATCAAAAATCTAAGTACCGTAGAAACAAACGGGAAGAGATGGCGGAAAAGCGCGCTGCTGAAGAGAATAGCTTAAACGAAACTAAAATACAAGTTACCGAGTTTATCTCCGTGAGTGAATTAGCTAGTTTACTTAACGTCAACTTTACAGACGTTATCAGTAAGTGTATGGGCTTAGGTATCATGGTATCTATCAACCAACGTTTAGATGCTGAAGTGATAGAACTTGTAGCGGGTGAGTTTAACTACGAAGTAGAGTTCATCAACCTAGAACAAAAAGCAGAAAGTGAAGAAGAAGAAGATGTTGATGCTCCTGAAGATTTGATTCCAAGAGCTCCGATTGTAACCATCATGGGTCACGTAGATCATGGTAAAACTTCTTTACTAGATTATATCCGAAGTGCTAATGTGGTAGCCGGTGAAGCCGGAGGTATCACTCAGCATATTGGTGCCTATCAGGTAACTACTGCCGACAATAAAAAAATCACTTTCTTAGATACACCGGGTCACGAAGCGTTTACCGCTATGCGTGCTCGTGGTGCTAAGGCTGCCGATATCGCTATTATCGTTATCGCTGCGGATGATGCCATCATGCCTCAAACCAAAGAAGCCATATCACATGCACAAGCAGCACAGCTACCTATGGTTTTTGCCATCAACAAAGTAGATAAAGAAGGTGCTAACCCTGAAAAAATTAAAGAACAATTAGCACAATTAAACATCTTGGTAGAAGATTGGGGTGGTAAATACCAAAGTCAAGAAATATCTGCTAAACAAGGGCTCAATATTGATTTGCTTCTAGAAAAAATCCTGCTAGAGGCTGAGCTTTTAGATTTAAAAGCCAACCCTGATAGAACTGCTATTGGCTCTGTTATTGAAGCATCACTTGATAAAGGACGTGGCTACCAAGCTACCATCTTAGTTCAAAATGGTACACTGAAACAAGGGGATATGGTGGTGTGCGGACAGTACTACGGTAAGGTGAAAGCTATGTTCAATGAACGTATCAACCGAGTTACACAAGCAGGACCTTCGTCGCCAGTGCAGATATTAGGACTTAATGGTGCACCTCAAGCCGGTGAAAAACTTAAAGTATTTAGCGATGAAAATGCCGCTAAACAAGTTGCCAATCATCGTACACAGATTTTACGTGAACAAGGTATCCGTACTAGAAAACACATCACCTTGGATGAAATTGGTCGTCGTTTAGCATTAGGAAACTTTAAAGAGCTATCGGTAATTATCAAAGGTGATTTCGATGGTTCTGTAGAAGCCTTGAGTGACTCATTACAAAAACTATCTACTGAAGAAGTAGCCGTGAATGTGGTACATAAAGGTGTAGGGCAAATTACCGAATCGGATGTATTGTTAGCAACTGCTTCAGATGCCATCATCATTGGCTTCCAGGTGCGTCCATCATCTCAAGCTGCAAAACTTGCCGATCACGAAAACATTGAAATCCGCTTCTACTCTATCATCTACGATGCTATCGAAGAAATCAAGAGTGCTATGGAAGGGCTACTTGAACCTAAAATTGAACGCAAAACTGTGGCGAATGTGGAAGTTAGAGAAGTGTATAAAATTAGTGGCATAGGCACTATTGCCGGATGTTATGTGTTGGATGGTAAAATTGCACGTAGCTCCAAAATCAACCTTATCCGCGATGGAATCGTAGTGTATCATGGCGAGCTAGCTTCGTTAAAACGCTTTAAAGACGACATGAAAGAAGTGGCAGCCGGATATGAATGTGGTATGTCTATCAAAAACTATAACGATATTCAACAAGGCGATATCATAGAAGCTTACGAAGAAATCGAAGTGAAGAGAACGCTATAAGAACTGTATAATAATTTAGAAAAGCCGCTAGTGAACTATAAATTACTAGCGGCTTTTTCGATTTCTGTATTCAATGTTCTATTTTTCAATTTTTAATGCTTCTTCAATGGGCATTAATAACAAATCATCTTCTGGTGTATGGGTTGATTTAAAAAACACACGCCAATAATACTCCTTGGTAACATAATCCCAAGGGATAACGCCTAAATTGAACTGATAAGTTTGCCATATATTCAAAGAATCCAATTTTCAATTCAATATTTTCACCTTATTTCTTGGCAATGATGTACTTATAATATACACTATAGATGATAGTGTAAATATTGTAATGTAGTAGTAACGATATGTAAGCGGTGAGAATATATAAAAAAATACTAGGATTAAGTATAACATTATTAACGCAATATCAAAGTAATTAATAATTCCTTTGTATTTTTTATATATAAGCAGACCAATTATATTTAAAGCTATCATCATGAAGGCTTGTAATACTCTGGTTTTATAGACTTCTTGTTCAGCATCTCCTGAAAAAATTAATTTCAAAATTGGACCAAATGATACTCCTGTTTCTTGTGTCCATGAAATAGGTGGTATCCCATACCCAAACCAATCTGCTATAGCAGCATTATTATGATATGCAATTCCTATGCTTAATAAATTTGGTTCTATAATTAAAAATGGTAAAATATAAAATAAAATAATAGAACTTAATATTGCCCCAAACATTAATATGTTTTGTTTCAAAGTAAGTTCATTTATAGCTATAAAGCAAAATAATGGAAGCCAAAACACTACTGTATATCTCGAAAGTAAACATAATATTATCCCTATTGTTATCCAGACTAAATTTCTATTTGCTAAACCTATTGCTAATATAATATAATATGCGGCAATTGGAGTTTCAAATGTTACAAATAATTCACTTTTAGCTAATATGCAATATGAAAGTATTGCTACAAATGAAATTATTAAACCAAAAAACATTTGTAATAATGAGATGAACCTAGTTCGAATTATTAAAAGTGAAGAAAAAATTGTTATTAAAAGAATTATTATTCCAATCCATCTCAAGTCAAAATTTAACAAATAGGCAGGTGCCAAAATTAGCCAATGTGCTGGCATGTAAACAGGATATGGCTTATGACTATACATTTCTAATGGTGCATATGGTTGAACTCCTTTAGAATATCTCTCATAAAGGACCTTTAATTGAGGTATTACATCCGAAAATGTTTCATAATTTCCGTATTCATTAATTCCAATATTAAAATAATAAACAATTGAAATAATAACTAAAATAAATAGTATTATTATAG
>CALMXV010000278.1 GCA_937871155.1 uncultured Taibaiella sp.
CGCAGCACTTACCGAATGTATGGGAGGTAGTGCCCAACAATGTTTGATGGCTTCGGAAATAGCTATGGAACATCATCTAGGACTTACTTGCGACCCGATTGGAGGACTGGTACAAGTACCCTGTATCGAAAGAAACACTATGGGTGCGATAAAAGCGATTACAGCTTCTCAATTAGCTTTACTCAGCAATCCGGACAATGCTAAAGTATCTCTTGATGCAGTGGTACAAACTATGTGGGAAACTGCCTTGGACATGAACCATAAATACAAAGAAACTTCTGAAGGGGGGTTGGCATTACATATTCCGTTAGGATTGAAGGAGTGTTAGAATTATAGGGTTAGTTTTTACTTATTGAAGCTTATCTTAATTCACAAACTGTTGAAATGAATGTTCCCTATTCCTAAAATACATTTTATAGCGTTTAAGTTCAAATAAAGCTGAATTTAAGTGAAGTATCCAAGGCCATCATGATTCATATCACTCCCCCTCATCAACACAGTATGACTCTCGTCATAATTTATGGAGTAGGCATCTAGTAGTTTTGTGCTTTGTTTCATTATATAAGTTAGCTAGGTCTCTTACTATAGAATGAAGCCTTAATTTTTCTTTCCACCTAATTTAAAACTTCCCAATATCCAACATGGGTACATCTCTTCATACGTTTCATATTCCTGTATTAGGTATCGGCTTTTCTGTTGATACTCCTATCAAAGTGGCTAAATACGGCATTTCATCTGTAATCTCTATTATGGATGACGAATTAATCGAGAAACTAAGAATGCATTATAGTCCGCTCGCTGGTATTACCTACTCCCCCATTCCGGAGAAAGATATTGACCATAGAGCATTACGAATTACTTCCTACTTAAATATTGCTCAAATCATTGTTGAGCAACAAATAAAAGAGATGAAGGCGTTGTCTTTTGATGCGCCCAATGATTTGGTGAAATATTTTGAACTACTACCAGATAATTCGCCATTAAAACAACGATACTTTGAAATGCAAAAGTTACCGACCGGTAACGAGAAAGCTCAACTTCAACAACTGTTGAAAGACGCTATCATAGCAGGTTCTATTGATGTCAATATAATGACGAAACTAGACCGTACCATATATCTAAAAGATGGTACTGCACTACCTCCTGAATACTCTGATGCTTCAGCAGCGTTACGTGGTTTTGCTAAGAGCGACTTAAGTTCATCGTTAGTTTTATCGGCTGGTTATAGTGCTAGATTGTTTAGTTATTTAGAAGAATTTTCTGATTTCTTCCCAGATATCTCTGGCTTCCTAAAGAAAAAAATCATCTTAAAGGTAAGTGACTATCGCTCAGCATTGGTACAAGGAAAAGTACTTGCTAAGAAAGGACTTTGGGTATCGGAATATAGAGTTGAATCCGGCTTAAACTGTGGTGGACATGCATTTCCAACGGATGGATATTTGCTGGGGCCCATCTTGGAAGAATTCAAACAAAATAGAAATCAACTAAAAACTGAGTTATTAGAACTGTGTAATACTGCCAATACAGCAAAAGGGAATCCTATTTTTAAAGAAGCACCCGAAATGAAAGTGACAGCTCAAGGGGGTATTGGAACTGCATCTGAACAAGAATTTTTATTGCAACATTACGGGCTAGACTGTACTGGTTGGGGAAGTCCCTTCTTACTAGTTCCGGAAGCTACCAATATGGACGAGCCTACCCTTCAGCAATTATCTGAGGCTAAAAAAGAAGATTATTATCTTAGTTATGCTTCCCCTTTGGGAGTTGCATTTAATAATTTCAAACCAAGCTCTTCTCAAAAGCTTCTTAAAGAACGTGTAGATAAAAACCGTCCCGGTAGCCCTTGTTATAAAAAGCTACTAGTTTCTAACACCGAGTTTACGGATATTCCTATCTGCACTTCATCAAGAGAATATCAAAATCTAAAAATCAAACAACTGGATGAGCAAGGGCTTTCAAAAGAAGCTTACGAAATTGCATTAAATAGAATCACCGAAAAAGAATGTTTATGTGAAGGATTAGGCTCTTCTGTACTTATCAAAAACGAACTTCCGCTAAATCATAAGCTGTCTGCTGTATCTGTATGTCCAGGCCCCAATCTGGCTTATTTCTCCGGCATATTTTCTTTGAATGAAATGGTAGGGCATATTTATGGAAGACTCAATTTAAACAATGCGTTACCACGACCGAATCTTTTTATCAATGAACTGAATTTGTACCTCAGTCATTACAAAAGGAAAATTGATGAAATCTTTCAATTAGATGCCAAGCAAGAAAAATATTTACAAAATTTCAAAACCAATCTAATGAACGGCATTTCCTATTATGAATCGTTAGTGAAGGCATTTGATAAAAAAGCAGATAGTATATTTTCTGGTATGAAGGAGGAGTTAGACAAAGTAGTTGCTCAAATTCAATTAGCATCTTTCAAACTACAACCGGCAGAATAAGACCATCATGTCATAAGGCTTAAAATGTATTTTTAAGAATGTTCCGATTTGTTTCAGAACTTTGCTGCTTCGATATCCTATTGATGGATGCT
>CALMXV010000279.1 GCA_937871155.1 uncultured Taibaiella sp.
TTTGATTGTAAACGCATCCGCTACATCAAAGCCTATATTGTGTCGAGTAGCATCATACTCCATTCCTATATTACCCAAGCCTACAATCAAATATTTCATGTGTTAATTTTAATGTTTTCAATTACTAATAGGAGTTTGGAAACCAATATTCCTATTACAATAGCCGCTATCCATTTACAATTGATGGCTGCGAAGTTAATAGCTTCTTATAAATCTATAAACAACTAGCTTGAAATGAGAACGACTTTTAGATTGCAGAGAGAAAAATTTAAACACAGTAAATAGGGTTAAAAAGTTTTAGTTTTGTGCCCTATTCAGGTTCTACTCCAATGAAAAAATTCCTTAAAAAGATTGCATCTTCCCTACCGTTTGCACTTACTAAAAACATTAAATACGACCAGCTGACCCAGCAAGTCATCAAAAAAGTGTGTAAAGAAGCTACCAATTGTATAGATGTAGGTTGCCATAAAGGAGAGATTCTTGATTTAATGATAGAGGCGGCACCTAAGGGTAAGCATTTTGGCTTTGAACCGATACCGGAATTATATTCCAATCTAAAAACAAAATACAAAAACACGGGGTGCACGATTTCAAAAATTGCTTTGAGTAACAAGAGTGGCATGACTAGTTTCAACTATGTGCTTACTAACCCATCCTACAGCGGCATCAAAAAACGTAACTATGATCGTGTGAACGAAAAGGACACTAAAATAGATGTACAAACAGAAAAACTAGATGTGGTAGTTGGCGATAGCTACAATACAGGACTTATTAAGATAGATGTAGAAGGTGCTGAGATGCTTGTATTAGAAGGTGCGGTGAAAACCATTGCTCGTTGTAAGCCTTTTATCATTTTTGAATTTGGGCTAGGCGCTTCTGATGTTTATGGCACAGAACCTAACGAACTGTTTGAATTCTTTTCTAAATTAAATTACAAATTAGGACTCCTTGATCATTGGTTAGAAAACCAACATTCACTTACTTTAAAAGATTTAGAAGAAGAATACTTCAACAAATCCAATCATTATTTTATTGCTTGGTACCACCAACAATGATTTATGTAGCTTCTTAAAAAATTATACTTAAAGCCTCTACTAATTACCGTCGTAAATGGCGGTTTCTTGATTTAAAGCCAGATTAAGTAATAGAGTTTTCTGGGTTAAATCAAATGGATAACCCCATAGACCTACAAACGCTGAATTGAATCACTTGATTAATCTTTATTAAACCGTAGAGAAGCGGTTATGTTGCTCAACATATAACTTTCGACATTTACTGTATGAGATTTCACGAAACGCTATGTGTCAAAACCATTGTGTATTGGTATTAGAGCGCAGTATCTTTAGGTGGTTTTGATTGAGTTGTTGAATGGACAACAGAAATAAGTTATAAAAAAATGACAAAAAAATGTTAATGAAAAGTTGTTTTCTAGTTTAACAGATAATACTTTCACATTAATAAAAGTGTGCTTATAAAATGAAAAAACAAACAATACCTATTCTCTTTCTATTAGCAATTTCATTCCAAAGTTTTGCCCAGATTGCTTATCTCTCGTTTTATACAGGTGGTATCGGCGGCACCTTCAATAATAGAAATATTTCCTTAAAACCTGTTGGTATGACTCCGGGTGCAGCTGGAGTTAGCGTAACTGGAGCAGCAACCTATACAATCCCTATTTGGTGTCCGCAAGGTACGAATAGAATGACACCACAAATTGCACTAACCTATAACTCACAAGGTGGAAATGGATTAGCAGGTATGGGATGGAATATATCAGGGTTATCCGCCATTACTAGAGTCAATAATGACATTATTCATGATGGAGAAGTAACCCCTGTATATTATGACGGTAGAGATAAGTTTGCCTTGGATGGTACACGTTTAGTTCTAAAGAATGGCAATTATGGCGCGAATGGAAGTGAGTATGCTTTAGAAACAGAAGACTTTTCTAATACTACCTATTACCAAAATGGAAGTACTGATTATTTTTCTGTAAGAAAGAAGGACGGGATGCTTTATGAATATGGTAACGTAGATTCCTACAATGATGATGCCTGCCTAAGAAAGACCAGTGGTAATTCACCAGTAATGATTTGGAATCTTAGGAAAATTACCGATGCAAATGGTAATTCAATTGAGTTTTCGTATTTTAAGGAAGGGAGAAGACTGGCTATATATGAGATAAGATATACACGAAATGACAATCAAAATCTTTTGCCTTATTACAAAATTCAGTTCAATACCACATACGGTAGAATAGATGAAAACAATGTTTATGTTGGTGGTTCTGCAATAAATTCAGGGCTGATATTGGAATCTATTGTTGTTGAAGATGAATACGACAATCCAATAAAGATATATCAAATGCGGTACGCTAATGATGGGATTAGTTCTTATTTGATTGATGTAACAGAAAAGAACCAAAATAACGTAGAACTT
>CALMXV010000280.1 GCA_937871155.1 uncultured Taibaiella sp.
AAATCAACCAAAGAAGGCGAAATAGTTGAGGAATTAGATTTGCGGGTTAAGGAAGTAATTGCTAAAGTTGGTAAAGAAGGCAAAAAATTTTATGAAATTCATCTAGACGGTAATGACAACTTTATTTATAATGAATATTCAGATGTTCAAATGACATTTAAAGATGATTTAAAAGAGATAATAAAATCATCTAAGGTTGATGAGCAAGGTAATATTGATAACAAGAAAACTGAATTTACGATTGTGGATATTTATCCTCTAAAGATTAAAGATGTAAACTATGAGAAAACAGAGGGTAAGCATAAATATACTTTAACCTATCAAAATGGATGGCAAGAAGTAAAACAACCGAATAATTTTACTTTTAGATATAAAAATGCTCTCCATAAATCGTATGATTATATTGTTGAAACAGTATATGATAATCAAGGGAAAATAAGGACTCAGCAGGGGAAGGAGCGAAAACTCAGAGAACCTGATTTAAGTGATAATTCTTCGGATTGGACATTGTTAAAAAAGAAAACCGAAAAAGAAACACTGGCTTTTAATATTGAAAAAGGATACCAAAACAGTAATGGAAGTGCTAAAAGCTATATTTCGCCAAGAATTTATAATGTCCTAAAAAACGATGCACAATCAGAAACAGGTAAACGCACAAAGATTATTGGTGGAATGTTTCAGGTGGTGGACAGGGACTTTTATCGTGAGGAACTAAAACAAATTATTGCTACTCAAAAACAGTTTCATAGTAGTTTAAATGATAAAGAAGTATTCGATAAGTGTATAAAATTTCTATATCCCCAAAATAAAAATCATCAAAAGGCTTTATTAAAAAATAAAGATGCCATTCAACATTTATTGGTAGAAGATATATTGATGTATCAAAGACCGCTTAAAAGCAAAAAATCAGAAATTGCTAATTGTAAATATGAAATTCGTTATTGGAAAAATGTAGAGGATAAAAACGGTAATCCGATAGAAAAGGTTGATATTGAAACGGGAGAAGTAAAAACTATAAAAGAACCTGTTTACATAAAAGTAGTTTCGGCTTCGCATCCATATTTTCAGGAGTTTAGAATTTGGGATAAGCTACACAATTTAAGATTAATCCAACTTGAAAAAGAAGTGGATGGCAAAAAAATAACCAATCAGGATATAACAAAAGAGTTTTTCAAAAGCGAAAAAGAATATCAAGAACTTTTTGAAGAATTAAATAATCGAAACTCTTTAAATCAAGAACAGTTTTTAGCATATTGCAAAGAGAAATTCAAGATTGATTACAAATCAAAAGACAGCAACTTCGCTTGGAATTTTCCTGAAGATGAAGAAATAAAACGCAATGAAACACGAGTAAGTTTTGCAACTCGATTTAAACGATGTGGATTTGCGGAATATGCTGATTTTCTTACACAGCAAAAAGAGTTAGAGTTGTGGCATTATCTGTATTCGGTTAATTACAAAGAGCGCACAGAAAATAACAATAAAAGCATAACTACTTTCTTCAACAACTATTTTGCAGGTTTTGATATTAATGAAGAAGTCAAAGAAAAAATCATTATTGATTTTAAAACTTATCCAAAATTTGCTTCTAAATATTGTGCATATTCGGAAAAAGCGTTGAAAAAACTATTGCCGTTCATTCGTTTGGCAGAACGAGAGCAAAAAGACAGTTGGAAAGATGAAAGTTGGTATCAGAAATGGCAAAAAAATCTTGTCACTCGTGAAAGTGAAATACTACAAAAATTAAAAGAAATTGATTTTAATGCAGAAGAAATTGATTACTCAAAAGTAATTAATACAAGTGTTGATTTGCAAAAAGGAGAAATACCTTTTCCAAAAGGTTTGTTCAATGTATTCAAGGGCTTTGAACAATCCGAAGAATTCCAACATTTGAATTTAACACAAGCCTCTTATTTAATTTATGGCCGTCACTCGGAATTGGCACAAGCGAAATATTGGACTTCTCCTGATGACATCAGAAAACAACTACATCAGGAGCTGAAACAACACTCACTAAATAACCCAGTTGCTGAAAAAGTACTTTTGGAAATGATGCAAGTGGTTGCGGATATTTGGGATTATTATGGAGAAGGAAAAGAGAAATTTTTCTCGAGGATTCATTTGGAAGTCGGCAGAGAATTAAAGAAATCAGCCAAAGAAAAAGAAGCAGAAACAAAACGGATGTCTGGCAATAAAGGCCAAAACAAACGTATTCGTCAGATTTTGGAAGAATTTTTATCACAAAGTGATTATAATGCAAACCCAAGAAATCAAGATCATTTAGAAAGATTAAGAATTGTAGAAGAAGGAGCAGAACATACTAAAAACAATGATAAGAAATTCTTTGTCGATAAATCTTATTCAAAAAAAGACATTGAAGAAATTTTAAAAAAGCAAAAGATAAGTCAAACAGATTTTGAAAAATACAAACTTTGGATTGAGCAAGGTTATCGTTCACCTTATTCGGGATTGATGATAAAGCTCACAGAATTATTTGATGGTAACAAATATAATATTGACCATATATTCCCACAAGCATCTAATACTAATAATTCTTTGAGTAATAAAGTTGTAGTTGAAGTGGATTTGAATAAATTGAAAAGCGATAGAACAGCAAGAGAATTTATACAAGCACAAAAAGGACAACCTCATCCGGATACTAAGACAAAAGTTTGTACCGAAGAAGAATATTTGAGTATCGTGAAAACACAATTTTCAGGAACAAAAAAATTAATTTTATTATCAAAGGAAATTCCGAAAGGATTTACAAGCAGTCAACTGAATAATTCCCGTCATATTGCTCGAAAAGCGATGGAATTGTTGAGTCATATTGTAAGAGAACCCGGAGAGGTTGAGTTTCGTTCTAAAAATGTGCTGCCTGTTACAGGAATGGTAACTACTGAATTAAAGCGAACTTGGAAATTAGATCAAGTTTGGACAGAATTAGTTTCGCCACGATTTATCAGAATGAACGAACTTACGCAATCAAATTTATTTGGAAATTGGCAAATTGCTAAAAATGGTAAAGAATATTTTGATTGTAACTTAGATGATACTATTCGTGAAAAAGATGAATCTTACGACATTAAACGAATTGACCACAGACATCACGCTTTGGACGCTTTAATTGTTGCATTGTGTACCGAAGAACATGTAAATTATATCAATAATATTAACGCCAATGCTAAATCTGAGAATTATGGAAAACAAAAGCAAATAGAAAAATACCGACAAACACTGAAAAGAAAAATCAAGTTCACTAAAAAAGACGATGAGCAAGATGAAAACAACTGGTACTATATGTTGCCAGGGGAAATCCGCAAAGCAGAAGCTGAAAATTCTCGTAAGGATTCTGTCTTAGAAATGACTTATCATTATAAAGATTTTGATTCTTTTGGACAGGACTACAAGAAAATGGTTTTAAACGCATTGCAGAATACCATTGTTACTTTCAAACAGAATTTACGAGTAATAAATAAAAGGGTAAATTATTACCAAGCAGAACCAAACACGAAAAAGAGAGTAGCACAGCAACCTAAGACACAGAAAGATATAGCAAACTCAACCAATAAGTATAATTGGGGAGTTCGCAGAAGTTTAGGAAAAGATACTTTTTATGGAAAACAAATCATAAATGGAGAAGAAAAGATTGTTGGTCGAGAAAAATTAGACATCACTTTCGATAGCAAAAGAATAAATAAAATATCAGATAGTGTAGGTCGTACAAAAACTATTTTGTTGAATCAACTAGAACAATATGATACCGTTGAATTGCCATTTGAAGAAGCTATTAAATACTTTGATGCTTTATTAGAAAAGCAAGAATTTGAAGCTATTGTAAACGATAGTGAAAATGAATTTCGATCTGTTGATGACTTAATGGAACACTTGAAAGCAAATGGACATAAGTACAAAAAAGTTGATTATTCAAAATTGAATGTATTTATAGATAAAATTTCCGAACGGGATTTCAGAAATGAGTTTGCAGTCGATATAAAAGAACACCCCGAAATTGCTTTTGCACCTGAAGCAATCGAAGAAATGAATAAGCCTGAAAATATTCAGAAGCTCAATGATGGTAAAAATCACAAGCCTATTAAAAAGGTTAAAATTTCAAGGGGCTTTGGGAATCAAAGAGCTTTAAATGAAGAAAATAAAGAATCGGTGAAGTCAAAACAATTCGTAGTAAATGATGCGGGTTCAAATTTGTATTTGGGGTTTTATGAAGGATTTGTTAAAGATAAAAATGGTAATGAAATTAGAGATGAACAAGGACGCAAAATCAAAGAACGTAAATTTCAAGACATCGGGTTAATCGACCTCATAGAATCATTAAAACAAGACAAAGAGAATCGTATAAACCCTTTATCTGATAAAGTTTATGACGATAAAGGCAATAATTATAACTTGATTTTTACGCTTTCTCCACTAGATTTAGTTTATGTACCAACAGAAGAAGAAATCGAAAGCCCATCTCAAGTTGATTTTAATAATCTGACAAAAGAACAAGTTGATAGAGTTTACAAGTATGTTGATGGCGGTAGTGCAATAGCTAATTTTGTTCCATTCACAGTAGCTCAACCTGTATGGAGGTTCCATGATGATAAAAAGAAGAAAGAAATTCATAATCAATTATTAGAAAAATCATTGCTTACAATCTCTGAAAAAGAGTTGATAAAAGACGAATTTGGTTTTGGCAGTCAGCAAACCAAAAATCAAAATATGATTGACGGTAAAACACAGATCAAAAAGATATGTTGGAAACTTAAAGTTGATAGATTAGGAAATATTTTAACTCCTGGTTCTAATTATCCAAACAAAAGAGACACAAGCAATATCATTTCTGAACCACGAGCGGTGTATCAAAAAAAGTGGTCTTTAAAAAGCTTTAATTCCTTTGATACAATGGAACAAGATCAGTTATCCTATTATGCATCTTTGTCCCCAATAGAACGGCTTCAAGTTTTAAAAGAATTGACTCTAAAAGCCTTTGGGTTCAGGCAGGAATCCGACATGAATGTAATTGAACGTAAAATAAAATTTGAAAAATAACGATGAATATATTTTTTAAGGAACATCAGGAAATCTTGAATGCACTCCTAAAGCATCATGTAAGCTTCATGCTAATTGGTGGCTATGCGGTCAACTACTACGGATACCACCGTACTACAGGAGATATGGATATTTGGCTGGAACCCTCCAATGAGAATAAGGCATTGTTGCTACAAGCCTTAGCCGCTTTGGGGTTTGATGAAGAAGGGATTGAAATTATAAATGGCTGGGATTTTACAACACCTCAGAAATTTCATATCGGGAGTGACAATCAGCCAGATAAAACAGAATTCATGACCCATATTTCAGGAATAACGTTTCAAGATGCGGCATCACAAAAAGCGAATGCAATAATCGATGGTTTACAACTTCCTATCATACATTACAACAGCTTGATTCAAAATAAAGAATCAACAGGAAGAACAAAGGACTTGGCAGATGTGGAATATCTTAAAAAAATTATGCGATTGAAGAATAAGTAAACAATTAATTTTTTTGAAAGCTTAGGTAAGTTGGCCAATGAAAAAATAAATAAAGATGCTCCAGTTCAACACCTTTTACCATATCTATAACCACGCCAATGGTGATGATAACCTTTTTCGGGAGCAGAAGAACTACGGTTTCTTTATGGAGAAATACCATCAGCATATTGACCCGATTGCTGAAACCATTGCCTGGTGTCTGATGCCGAACCATTTTCATCTGCTGGTAAAAATTAGAAGCGAAAAGGAAATCGTTGATAATTTTTCTTCTTCGAGAACTTCAACTTTTCTAAAGTTTCAAACTTTAGAAAAGTTAGCGGAGGCGGAAGAAGAAAAATTAAAATTCCTCAGCAAACAGTTTTCTAATTTTTTCAGCAGTTACACGCAAGCCTTTAATAAAGTATATAACCGGCGTGGTTCCTTATTTATAAAAAACTTTAAACGAAAAGAAATAACAAAAGATGCATACCTAAGAAACCTTATCCTTTACATTCACCTCAATCCTATCAAACATGGCTTCACAAAAGATATTCAGGATTGGCAACACACTTCGTTCTATACCTTTCCTTCATCCTATACCTCACTACTCCAAACTATTTTTGACAACCACAACAATTACCACTTACTACACCAGGGCAAACAACTACTCTTTCATGAATACGACCTTCTAGAAAATGAGCTGACATGATAAAACGCACGCTATACTTTGGCAATCCTGCATACCTGCATACCAAAAATGAACAATTGGTAATAAAACTTCCAGAAACTGAGGAAATAAAAACAGCAGCTATAGAAGACATTGGAATAGTCATTTTAGACCATCAGCAAATCACCATTTCGCAAGCAGTTCTGGCAAAGCTTCTCGAAAACAACACTGCTGTTATTACGTGCAATAATACTCATCATCCTACAGGATTACTCTTAAACTTAGATGGACACACCCTACAAAGCCAACGATTTAAAGCGCAGATAGAAGCCTCAATACCACTAAAAAAACAACTCTGGCAACAAACCATAATAGCAAAGATTGCAAATCAAGCCAGCTTGTTGGCACATAAAAAACTGCCCAACAAATTACTGCTCCATCTTGCTGCAACTGTAAAAGCTGGTGATAGTGAAAATGGGGAAGCCCAAGCCGCAGCCTATTATTGGAAAACCTTATTTCCTGAATTTTTAAATTTTAAACGAAGTAGAGATGGCGATCCACCCAATAATTTACTCAACTATGGCTATGCAATCCTGCGAGCCATAGTAGCCAGAAATCTTGTGGGTAGCGGGTTGCTGCCCACCTTAGGTATCTTTCATCGCAATCAATACAATGCCTATTGCCTTGCCGATGATATCATGGAGCCTTATCGCCCTTATGTAGATAGGCTGGTGTATGAGATAGTAGAGATGAATGGAAAGTTTTTAGAGATGACTCCTAAAATGAAACAACAATTGCTAAGCATACCGGCTATGGATGTAGTGATAGATAAAGAAAAAAGCCCTTTGATGAATGCCGTGCAACGTACTACAGCCAGCCTTGCCAAATGTTTTGAAGGCAGTACGAGAAAGCTACTCTATCCTGAATTATAAAAATACCCCATGAATTTTGAACGCTTAAATGCCTATAGAGTTATGTGGATACTGGTCATGTTTGATCTCCCAACAGAAACCAAGAAGGAGCGAAAGGTAGCTGCCCATTTTCGAAAAAGCATCTTGGCAGATGGGTTTAGCATGTTTCAGTTCAGTATGTATTTGCGGCATTGCAGCAGCAAAGAAAATGCGGAGGTGCATATTAAGCGGGTGAAGAAAATACTACCGGAAAAAGGGCATATAGGCATCTTATGTATCACCGACAAACAATTTGGAATGATGGAAATTTTCTTTGGAAGCGCAAAGGCAAAACCACCTCAACCGGTGCAGCAATTAGAGCTTTTCTGATTGCATTTGCCACGTGATGCTTATTCGAAGTGGTGATAAAATTAGCATTTGAAAAACTGCCTTAATAAAACAAAAATAAACGGAATTAACTCCGTTTATTTTTAAGATAAAACAACTTGAAACCCTTTACTGTTAGGCATTTCAGCCAACGCTGTTGTTTAGAAACTAAGTTAGTTTAAAATTGAAAGCAATTCACAACATAGCCGT
>CALMXV010000281.1 GCA_937871155.1 uncultured Taibaiella sp.
AGTCTTCATGCAACAACAATACTTTTCCTGAATGTATTACAGATTCTTTGATAGCCGTATAATCAAGAGGTAACAGTGTTCTTAAATCTAAGATATAGATACTAAGCTCCGGATGTTTCTTTGAGTAATCCAATGCCCAATGCACCCCACTACCATAGGTAATAATGGTGAGGTCTTCACCTGATTGAACCACTTTAGCTTTGCCAATTTCAGTGGTATAGTACCCTTCAGAAACAAGTCCGTTGACACTTCTATACAGTGCTTTGTGTTCAAAAAATATAATAGGATTAGGGTCTTCTAAAGCGGCTATCAGCAAGCCTTTTGCGTCTTCTGGGGTAGAAGGATAAATTACTTTTAAGCCTGGTGTATGTGTAAACCATGCTTCGTTACTTTGAGAGTGAAAAGGACCGGCACCAACACCGCCACCTGTAGGCATCCGAATCACTACATCAGCTTTTTGTCCCCAACGATAATATATTTTAGCAAGGTTATTGATGATTTGATTGAAACCTACTGTAACAAAATCTGCAAACTGCATTTCCATCATGGCTTTAAAACCTTTGATAGAAAGCCCTAAAGCCGAACCAACAATAGCACTCTCACATAAGGGAGTGTTCCTCACTCTACCTTTTCCATATAGATTTACAAAACCTTCTGTTACTTTAAAGGCACCTCCATATTCAGCTATATCTTGCCCCATCAATACTAGATTGTCATGTTTTTTCATACTCTCATTAAGCCCATCGCTAATGGCTTGTATGAATTTCATTTCAGTTTTTGGGGTATTGCTATCGGGTTGAATTGGGGAAACTGTATGTGGAACATATACATCTTGCAATTCCTCTGCGGTATTCGGTTGTATAGCTGGAGCATCAAAACCTACCCTTAAGCCTGCTTCAATTTCATTTTTAATACTTGTATGTATTGAGTCAATTAGTTCTGGAGTTAAGATTTCTTCAGCTATTAAATAGTTTTCATAATTAGAAACGGGATCTTTTTGACTCCACTCTTCAAACAATTCTTTGGGTACGTATTTCACACCGCTTGCTTCTTCATGGCCGCGCATACGAAAGGTCATACATTCAATTAGTATCGGCTTTTGCTCTTTAATACAGTATTGTCTAGCCTCAGAAATTGTTCTATAAACCTCTAAAATATTATTCCCGTCAATGGTAATTCCCTTCATCCCGTACCCAATGGCTTTATCGGCAAGTTGATTGCAAAGAAACTGTTCTTTCACAGGAGTACTCAATCCATATCCGTTATTTTCTATTACAAAAATAACTGGCAACTCCCATACAGCAGCTACGTTTAAAGCTTCATGAAAATCACCTTCACTAGTACCCCCATCCCCACTAAATGCTAAACTTACTTTGTCTTCTTTTCTGAGCTTGTGAGCTAAAGCAATACCGTCTGCAATTGCCAATTGAGGGCCCAGATGCGATATCATTCCACAGATATGGTATTCATTGGCTCCAAAGTGAAAGGAACGTTCTCTACCTTTTGAAAAGCCTTCTTTTTTCCCTTGCCACTGAAGGAAAAGCTTATCAAATGGCATCTTACGTGCGGTAAAAACACCTAAGTTTCTATGCAAAGGCATGATGTATTCATCCGCATCTAGGGCAAGGGTAGCGCCAACGGCTATAGCTTCCTGACCTATGCCACTAAACCATTTGCTTACACGACCTTGACGAAGCAAAATGAGCATTTTTTCTTCAATCAATCGAGGACGAACAAGGTCTTTATATATATCTAAAAGTAGTTGATTGCTGAGGTTTGTCCGGTTAAACTGCATGACAAAAATTTGGTCGCAAAGGTAGGTAAATCACTAAGTTTAAAATGATTTTTTTAAGGACATGCTTTGCCGCTAAAAGCTGATTATTTACAAGGTTTTCTCATGAATCAATGTTTGATAAGAATCAGAAGTGATGACTATGGTCTCAGCGAAAAGAAGCTACTTTTTCAAGTAGCTTCTGAGTTATTTTAAATTTTTGATTCGATTATTCTACTACAAATTTACCTCTCATCATAGCCGAGTGACCGGGGAAAGAGCAAAGGAAATCATAAGCACCAGCAGCTGGAGCTGTGAACGTGATTTCAGTAGATTCGCCACCACCAATAGTTTTAGTGTGTGCAATGACATCATTTGCCATAGCTGTAGGTATATAATCGTTGTCTTTTGCAGCGATAGCTTCTTTTGCAAAATTGTCAACATCTACTCCTTGAGCTAAAAGTACAAAGTTGTGTCCCATAGCTGTAACGGGTTGTTTACCAGTATGGTGCAAAGTAAGTTTTACCGTTTGACCAGCTTTAACAGTGATGTCAGCAAGATCATATTTCATGTCATCGCCAGCATTTAAGGTTACAACAGCTTCGGTTGTAGGAGCCGCAGCAGGTGTTTCAGTTGCAGCAGGAGTTTCGGTTGCAGCAGGAGTTTCAGTGCTTTCAGTTTTAGATGAGTTGTCGCAAGCAGCAAACAAAAACGCAACAGAAGCAATGGTTAAGATTGACTTTTTCATTCTTTCTTTTTTTTTGATTTTTAAATTATTAATAAAAAAAGGTTAATTAAGCAGTTTTAAAATGTTCTTCTAGTAGGATAGACTTTGGAAAGAGAATATTGTTTTCCAAATGGATGTGCAAATGTAAATCTTCTTCAAATTCTTTTAATAAAGAAATTGTTACTTTATAAGTGTTGCAAGCATCTAAAGGAGGCATATAATTGTCAGAAAGTGCTGCAATTTTTCTAAAACGCTCACCCTCTCCATCATGTTCGTGCATCATAGCACTTAAAGGGTTTTGAACAGTACCGAAAGGCGCTTGTACCAAAGTCCCTTGTTGCTTAGCTGCTTCCATCTTACGAATAAAAGGGAAGAGTATTAATTCCTCTTTTTTCATATGGGCAGAAAGTTCACCGGCAGATTCTTTAAATAGTTGTTCGATAGTGGCAAGTTCAGGATGTCTATCACCATGTACTTTCACAATTTTAGCTAAGTAGGGTAGGATTTCAACGATTTTATTTTCTACAAATCGGTGATGTTTCTTCTCAATATAGTCAACCAATAAATCTAAAGGCCAAGAATTAAATTCAATACCAACTGTAGTAGCTGCTATGGGT
>CALMXV010000282.1 GCA_937871155.1 uncultured Taibaiella sp.
AATAAATACTTTCTCGGATGAAAAATCTTGTATAAATGCAGAGTACTTTAGAATTCCGAAAATATACCCTTCCATTCAACCAAAAAAGAGACGTTTATTTATTAGCATACTCTTTTACTTTCTCATAGGTTACATTCTCACTACCTTCTTCGTAGCCGGAGTGTTGATAAACGATTTTTCCACTTTTGTCTATGATAATAGTATAAGGTACATTTTGAAAGTTAAGTGAGCGCTTTAGATCCGAGTTCGGGTCAATATAATAAGGGAAATCCCACCCTTGTGATTTAGCATAGCTTCTTACAAGCCCTTCTGCACGTGTTTCGTCAAGAGAAACCGTCATAAAATTAAAGTCGGTTTCACTCTTCCATCCTGCTAATTTTTCACGAATGCTTTTAATTTCTTTTTTACAGGGCACACACCATGTAGCCCAAAAACTGATGACCGTAACCTTACCAGCTTCTACTGTTTGGTTAAAGGCAATTTTCTTACCGGTATTTACATCTTTAATAGCTGTGGTAGGTAATTCTTCTTGAGCAAAAACGCTAGTGGTAAATGCTAAGGCTGCAAGTACTGCGAATAATTTTTTCATCTTCAAAAATAATTTTTAAAAAATAAAGTACAACTAAAATCTTGCCAAAATTAACAACTGTTGTAATTTGGGAACAAATTTTAAGACCGTTTTATCTAAAATGAAAAAAATACTACTTGCAGTATCGTTTATCACTTCTTCCTTTTGTGTATTTGCACAAGGTTCTTTATCGGGAGATTTCATGACGAATGTCAATTACTACCAACGTGATAGTGGTATTCTTACTCCAGACAATTCTTTATACAACGACTATCTAAGTGGAGGAGAATCGTGGCTTTCACTACGCTATAATTATAAAGGTTTCACCGCTTTTGTAAGGGCCGATGCGTTTCATAACTCCAACTTGTATGACCCTAAAATAGCTATATCCGGCTATGGTCTAGGAGCTTGGAGCTTAAGTAAAGACATTAAAGGGCTTACCGCTACTGCCGGTTATATCTACGATCAAATAGGGAGTGGTATCTTATTTAGGTCTTATGAAGATAGAGGCCTTCTTTTAGATAATGCCTTAGTAGGGCTGCATTTAAAATATCAATTGAATGATCATTTATTTATTAAAGGATTTACCGGCCAACAAAAAAATGTTAGAAATTTCACGCGATATAATCCCATCATTAAAGGTTTGAATATTGAGGGAGATTATACGCTGGGCAACAACATTCATATTTCTCCAGGTATTGGTATGCTAAATCGTACGATGGATAATGAATCTTGGTTACCAGTGAAAAGCAAAGTAGATGCCCAAGATTCTTCGCATCGCTTCTATCCGAGATATAATACTTATGCATTCACGGCATACAATAATCTTACTGTGGGCGATTTTTCATGGTATATAGAAGGTGCATATAAAACACACGAAGCCATTGAAAAAGATAATGTATTGCAAGATTTGCCCGGTAATGTTGTTTACTCTACATTAGGGTATGCAAGAAAAGGATTTGCTATCAACTTAACCGGTAAGCGTACTGAAAATTTTGTGATGCGTACCTCACCCAATGAATTACTACTACGTGGTTTGATGAACTGGCAGCCTATTGTTGCACGTTTACGTCCACAGCGTTTGTTGGCAAGATATACACCTGCTTCACAAGACCTTTCTGAATTAGCTTTAGGTACGGATGTACTTTTATCTCCAAACGACAACTTAGATGTTACTTTAAACTATACACACATCAATACATTGAACGATGTAAAACTTTATCGTGAACTGTATGGAGAAATCAACTTTCGAGGACTAGAGAAATGGATTTTTATGGCAGGAGCTCAATATCTGGAGTATAACCAAAAATTGTATCAAGTAAAAGATGTGCCTTTGTTTACAGCCTTTACTCCATTTGTTGAAGCCACTTATAGGTTTAATGATAAGACTTCAATCCGCACAGAATGGGAATATATGTTTGCTAAAAACGATTTTGGTTCTTGGATTTTTGGACTTGTAGAACTTACAATAGCCCCTCATTGGTCTTTTGCTGTGTCGGACATGTACATTACTAATTTGAATCCAAACAACTTGAGTGGGCTTAAAGATCCGGCTCATTATTATAATATTTTTGCAGCTTACACAAAAGGCCCCCACCGTTTCACACTTTCTTATGTGAAGCAAGTAGATGGTATCAATTGTACCGGTGGTGTTTGTCGTTATGAACCAGCGTTTAGTGGATTGAAGTTGGGTATTTCTTCAACTTTCTAATTTTTAGATTTCATTTTTATAATTGAAAGCTGTAGTTATTCTTCAGCTTTCTTTTTTTTTCGAATCGACTGAGGTATTTCTTCAGTAAGAAAGTTATAAAAGACCCATTTGTCCGTTTTTACAAGGCCCTTCTAATGTAACTTTCATTTTAAGAATAGTTACAAAGAATTCAAAAGTCTAAAATCTTCATATAGACAGCATTTTAAATATGGATACCCTCAAAAAAGAACTATAAATTATTGAAGGAACCGCTTATTTTTGCGCTGCTATGTTTTTATTGATTGACTGGCTTTTCATACTAGAAAAGATTGGATTAATCTCCATTATATTGTTAGTATCTCTTGGTGTGGCTGCCTATGCTACTTGGGGCGAGCGTAAAGTTGCTGCTATTATGCAAGATAGGATTGGCCCTGCAAGAGCCGGACCCTTCGGGCTTTTACAGCCTTTGGCAGATGGGTTGAAACTTTTTATGAAGGAAGA
>CALMXV010000283.1 GCA_937871155.1 uncultured Taibaiella sp.
TGAAAGTTAGTGCTGCTTGCCGGTAAAGCTGGATTGATAGTGTAGGTACCTGCGGCAAAAGGAGTAGGTATATTTACTGAAACAGTATCAGAATAAACTGTAGAAACGCCACAAGTAATAGCTGCACGATAATAGATAGTTCCTGATATTAATGAACTAGTATTATATACTGAGCTTGCTGCAGGAGAACCTAAAGCTGTCCAAGGTCCTGAAGTACTAGTTGCTGACTCCCACTGATAGGTTTGTCCGCTGCCTCCCGTACCTCCAATGACGCTCAATGAAAAGTTTTGTCCTACACAAGGTGTTGAATCACTAACTATGGCATTGCCAGGTATGGGAGGGTCTGTACAAGGGCCCCAAGGAGCAAATGTAACCGAGCCGCACCAAAAACGTGGAGTAGTGGATGGTCCCCAATAGCCAACATTTAGACTATTTATTTGATAGTTGCCATTCCCAATCTTAACACCACCATTTGTAAAGTTATTAGGCGTAGCTCCAGACCCGCCATAATTAAGTGCAGAGCCACTTGTTTGCACAGCAAAACGATAAGTGGTATTAGCTGGTATCACCAAACTCAAATTGGTAAATGTAGGATGAATGGCTGTTGTAGTGACTGTACTCAATGTAACCGTAGATACGGCAGTCCAACCAACAGCAGAAGCAAAACTATTAGCTGTTGCAGCTACACCAGTTACTCCACTTAAGGAAGTACTACTATAATAAAGCGAAAAGTTGTTGCCATTAGAAGCTGCTGCTCTATACATTTCAATATCCGAAATAACAATAGGGTAGCTATTGGTATTCTCTACAATAAAGGTCAAATAATAATTTGCACCTGAACCTGAACCCGCACTACTAGGTAGCCCGGTTGTGACTGTTGTCTGTGCTGATGATTGCCCAGCAAGGCAAAGCAACAACCCTGTAAATAGCATTTTCAGAAAGGATAATTGTCTTTTCATATGCATTATTTTAATTGCCTACTCTAAATTGGTTTTCGGCCCCCCCCGTTTGTTTTTTGTAAATATAGCTTTTTTATTATTCATTGCTATCAGGATGTTGTAATTATAAAATAGGAATTGCTATAGTGGATTATAGAATTACCTATATGCATGATAGGATTGTGGAGCAATAGCTGTAAAAATATTATTAATAGATTACCAATAACCCTAAGTAGAATGTCTCAAATGGTTTAACTCCTCTATATACAAACAGCAAAACAAATGCTTATCGGATTACTTAAATGATAGAATAGAAACAACGAATCAGTAAAACTTAAACTCGATAGAATTACTTCTTGGAACAAACTTTTGCTATTATTAAAAATAAATAACTGTTAATGAGCAATCCAGCCGCTAGGGTCTTGTGGGGCTGATTTATCATTGGAGGATACTTTCCAAAGCTCAAAGTGCATGAGGTATTCGCCATCATCATTGGGACCTACCGTACCGATGGTTTGTTTCATATTTACTTTAGCACCTTTTCCTACTGCCACATTTCCTAGTCTTGAATATACGGTAAAGAAACGACCATGATCGATAAGCACACACTGTCCCATGCCCGGCACAAAGAAGATGTTTTTAACCGTACCACTAAATACTGCTCGAACACTAGCATTCGCACTAGTTTGGATTTCGATTCCGCTATTTTCCGTTTCTATTTTATAAACCGGGTGCTTTTGACGACCAAAACGCTCGGCAATAAATCCCTTCTCTACTGGCCAAGGTAGTTTTCCTCTGTTGCTTTCAAAATTGTCAGACAAGGCTGCTACTTCTGGTGTAAGGCTTAGGTTGTAGTTGGTAGCTTTAGGTGTAGATGGGCGAGGTGTAGCCACTCGAGGTGGCGTTGCAGTGGCTACTACTTTTTCAGTTAATTTTTTATCGTTAGATGCAGGTACATTGAAGCGTGGGTTTCCCGGCACGGCACTTTTGGTACCAGAGCCTGTCATTACCTTCACGTCTTGTGCATGATGGGCATCCGCAGCAGCTTTCTCAGCAGCTATCCTTCTTTCTTCTTCTGCACGTTGCCTTGCTTCTTCACGCTTTCTTTCCTCTTCTGCTTTCCTTCTGGCTATTTCTATTTCTTTACGAATGGCTGCTTCAATCGCTTTCTCCAACTGTTTTAAAGACTTCTTATTTTCGGCTATCTCTCTAGTCAACTCGTGTTCTCTCCCTTTTAAAGAAGCCACTACCCTATCTTTTTCGTTCGATTCTTTTTGGATTACTTGCTTTTGCTGCTCCTCAGCCGTTCGTAAAATGTTTTTTTGCGATTTGGTATGATTCAGTACGTCAATCTTTTTTTCTATTGTGCTGTTCATGGCTTTAATCTGATCGGCTTGATATTTACGATACTCTCTATATTTTCTCAAATAGCGCATCCTACGTATTGCCATATTGAAATCATCTGAAGAGAAAACAAACGCTAGCATGTTATACGAGCTACGATGCATATAAGCATAGCGAATAGACTGAGCATAACGCATTTTAAGCGTATTCAGCTGCTGACGCAATTGCTCAATCTCTTGGGTGGAATATTCAATATTATTATCAATAGAGTTAATCTCTTGGTTAATATTAGAAATTAATTTCTGACGCTCATTCAATTTAGCTTGTAAGGCGCGCAACTCAGCCAATGAAGCCTTCTTATCACCTCTTGTGGCCTCAAGCTGCTGTTGTGTTTCCAACAAATTATTTAGCATACTTTTCCTACGGCTTTCAAGCTCCGAGCGAGACGAACTAGGCTGTTGTGCAACGACCATTTGAACGGCCAACATTAAAATAACTACAAAACCAAAACGCATTACTTAATCTAGGTGAGGGTGGCGACAAATATAACTAAAACTGATGGTGGAAAAAGTTTCCGTTACCTTTTTATGATGCTTTTATTAATTAACTAAAATCTACTACTAAATAAGTTTAGAATTCAAATGAATAAGGAAAATGATAACTCTCCCAAGTATTATAGGATGCTTATTTTTGGAGCAAGGAAATTCTAATAGTTAAGTTGAAAACATTTTTTCATAACCAATTAATTGAAGCTGGCTGTGATGAAGCCGGAAGGGGATGCCTTGCAGGACCGGTATTTGCAGCTGCGGTAATTTTACCCAAAGACTTTTTTCATCCTTTATTGAATGATAGCAAACAACTCTCAGAGGCAACACGCTTTGCACTTCGTCCTGTGATAGAGCATGAGGCTATTAGTTTTGCAGTAGCTCAAGTAGATCATCAAGAAATTGATGTCATCAATATCTTAAACGCTTCTATTAAAGCCATGCATTTAGCGATTGACCAACTTAGCACTCGCCCAGAAATGCTTTTAATAGATGGCAATAAGTTTAGACCGTATTGGGGTATCCCTCACCAAACAGTTATTGGAGGCGATGGATTATATGCGTCTATTGCTGCTGCCAGCATCTTAGCTAAGACTTATAGAGATGATTATATGATGCAGTTGCACGAAAGCTATCCGCAATATGATTGGCATCAAAACAAAGGTTATGGAACTTTGGCTCATCGGAAAAAGATTCTCAAACATGGGCTTTCTCCTTATCATCGAAAAACATTTCGAGTGAACCTTTCAAGCTTAGAAGGCGAAAAATAGCCTAAGCTAGTGGCAGCATCATTTCAAAAACGGAGCCTTTGGGCTTGTTGTCTTTAATGGATAGTGTGCCTTTATGTTGTTTTATTATTTTATCGGTTAGGTATAGTCCAAGTCCTGTTCCCTTAGTAGTACGAACATTTTCATTGCCCACTCTATAAAATTTCATAATTACTTTTTGTTTCTCCATATCCGATATGCCATTGCCAAAATCTGAAACTCTAAAGTATAGTCGTTTGCTTTTAGTAAAACTCTGTATGACGACTTCGTCTGCTGAGTATTTCAATGCGTTCTCCACAAGGTTGTTGATAGCTAATTGCAACATCAGCTTATCAGCAGAGATAGGAGTAGCCGAAGCATGTAAATTCAATTGAATGCGCTGCGGATAACGTTGTTGATAAGGCGCAAGAATGTAGGTAAGAAATTCATCAAAATTTATTTTTTCAAAAATTGCTTGATGTTGGTTGCCTTCCAGTTGTGATGTCATCAAAATATTATTGCAAAGGTCGTTGAGGCGATTACTTTCTGCTATACTTTTTCCTATCAGTTGTTGTGTTTTATCTTTATCCAACTGATGTTTTTCTAAGGTCTGTAGATTGAGTTTGATAGCAGCTATCGGAGATTTTAATTCATGAGTAACAGATAGCATGAAGTTATTTTGTTGTTGAGACAACCGTATCCCTCTTCTATAAGACGAATACACAATACTGGCTCCAATAAAGATGACAATTAAAAAAGTGCCCCCTTCTCCAGTAAACTGCTGCTTTCGCCGCATTCGTTTATCTAAATAGGCTTGCTTGGATGTATTAAATAATTGTGGATGCTGAGTGCTATCTATTTGAGACCGTAAGTGTATCAGCTCTTGTTGAAAGATGCGCTCATTTTGACGATAAAGGCTAAACCCCCAAAATAATAATGCGGCAACAATATATGCCAGCAACAAAATATAGAGCGTGGTAAATAGCTTCATAATAGCATTGTTTATGGTGCTTTACGATGCCCTATCTTGGCTACACGCAAGCCTACTTGTAAAATTTCAGGTAATGGATTTACTCGCATATTCTGTTCAAAACGGATTTCATATAGACCTTTCTTATTGAATACCATTGGTCGATTGTCTTGTGTGATCGGCATTCTATGCTCCCAGATGGCTCCCATTCCACGACCTAGCCATTTCCCTGATCTTTCTGCTAATGGTATTTCTACTCTTACTTGCTGAAAGCTGCTATCCCCTGGCTGTTTCGTGTAAATCCACATCCATATATTTGAAAAAGGATACGCATCTGTATGGCGTATCAAAAAGTATAAATTATAGATGGCTGCGGTATCGGTTATTTCAAATTTAAACGTTGGCTTATTGGCATAACTCCATTCGTTCTTTGGAAGCCCTTCCGCTTTTTGATAATAAGGGGAGGTAAGGCAACCTGTCAACACTAAAACCAATCCTATT
>CALMXV010000284.1 GCA_937871155.1 uncultured Taibaiella sp.
AATATAGGAAAGGAAGCTTTGCTTCGATATTCTTTTCTAATGCTATTTCAATTGCTTTTTTGGATAGCGTTATGGCTTTGTCAAATTCTTTATTGCTAAAGTATAAGAGCGATAGCTGAGACATATCAGCTACTATATAAAAAGGGTCACCAATTTTATTTCTTATTTCAGTTGCTTTTGTTAAACATTCAATAGCTTTTGTTAGGTTCTTTTCTTCGATGTAGATATTTCCAAGAATGTTGAGCCCATTAGCTTCTACATACAAATCATCATAGATATCTGCTAGTTCTAATCCTTCTAGTATGACTTTTTTAGCTTCGTTAATTTTATTAAGTGCACCATAACATGCGGCCGCATTTATATAGTAGTTGAGTTTATAACGTTCGTATTTTTTGCTGGTAGGTAATTGTAAGCCTTTATTCAACCAGTCAATCGCTTCATCATACTTTCCCAATTCTAAATTTACCCAACCTACTCCATTAAGTGCAGATATATAAGCAATGCTATCTTGCTGACTAGAGGCTTTGGCTAATACATCAAAATAGATAGCTAAAGCGTCTTTTTGATTGTCTTGTTTCATATAGCTACTTGCTTCGAGCAATGCTATTTTGTTTGCAAGTACAGAAGTATGTTTGCTTATAGAAAGGTCTTTGTCTCTTAGCCGTAAAATGCTATTTTTTAAGCTATCAATCTTATTGGTTCGGTAATAGTAAACACCTAAGTAATAGTTGGCTTCCGCTAGTGCTGATACGTAGTTCAAATCATAAGCTAAAGTTTTTGCTTGATGAATATAGCGTCGAAAACTATCAATAGGGTAGTTTCTATAATTATCGCATAGTTGTAACAGTAAGGGTAACCTTTGTGGAGCGTTTTTTGTTTTGGATAATAATAATGATAGGCTATCCGACGGTGATATAGCCTTGGAATAAGTAATATTTCCTAACAAGAAAACTACAATGAGAAGAAAGCGCTTCATCAATTTTATGAAGTAGTAATTCTCTAAAAATAATAAATTGTTAGGATTGAAAGTTTATTTATTCTTGATCAAACCCTTCGCTCACAGCGGTGTTTTTTATCAAGCTGTACAACACTTTTGTTTGTCGGTAGATATTACTATTGTATTTGTTGCCTAAGATTATAAACGTCATGTTCTCTTTAATGAAACGAAAGAATACGGTATTGTTTCCATGCCACCATCCATTATGATATACAATTTTATTGCCGCTAGGGAAACAAAGCATGCGCCAGCCTAAGCCATAGTTTTTGATGCCTGGTTTTTCGAAAGAGCAAGGACCATAAGCAAGCTCCATTGTTTCATTGCTCAGTAGTATATGTTGATAAAATGATTGATCCCACAAGTACATGTCTTGAACTGTGCTGTAAATACCTTTGTCGCCATATACACCATCAGCAAACATATCGGGCTCTCTTACCCAATTGAATTTATAACTTATAGCAGAATTATTGGGCAACCCTTCGGCAGGGTTATAGACAAAAGTATGTGTCATACCTATTGGCTCAAATACATACTTCTTCATAAAGTCGGCATAGGGCATTTCAGTTACAGCTTCTATTATTAAAGCCAACATTGCATAATTGCTATTGCTATACTTAAAGGCTGTATTAGACTTGAAATCTAAACTCGGTTGATGCTGTGCAAATAGTGCTAAGATTTTATTGTTATTAGTAGGCGATTTCGAATTTTTAACGTAGCGGTTATACCATTTCAAATAATCGGGTAAGCCGGAACGATGGTCTAGCAGCATTTTTATAGTGATGTTGTCATAAGGAAAACTCGGAAGATAAAGTTTCACCTTGTCATCAATATTAAGATAGTTATGTTGATAAAGGTATAAGATAGCCGCGCCTGTAAAGGTCTTGGACGTGGAAGCTAATTGAGAAGCACTACGCGAAGAAAGTAACGTACGGTTTTCTTTGTTGGCATATCCATAATAACGCTCATAGAAAATCTTTCCTTTTTCACCAAGCAATACCATCCCATTGAATCCTCCAGCTACTTGTACTTTGTAAAATGAATCGAGTCTTGAAATGATGTTTTGATAATAAGGAGAGGCTGTGTCAGCGTATTGTAAAAGTATTTTACTGCTCTTGTCAATCGGTTCGTTAAACTTGGAGCGGGCTGCTGCAGGTTCAGACTGTGAGCGACAAGCTAGTAGTATAAGGGTAAAAAGACCAATAAGTATATAGAAGTTGATTCTGGTTTTCATGAACAAAGGCTGATGGCGTAAATATAGAAACGAGCTAAGAGTTGAGCGATTCGGTTAACTCAATTTTAACATAGGAAACCATGTCATCCATAAACTCAAAATAGCATTGATTGAGTTGGTAATAGTTGCTTACAAAGGTCTGATAGGCAGCAAGAGTCGGAGGCATTTTTTGAGCTCTTTTATAAAGTCCATTCAATGATTTTTCAATGCCCTTTAAGGTTCTGTAATGATATAACCAATTCTGACTACTCATGTACGGAAACATAAGACTGAAGGGCTCCGGGAAGAATGTTTGGTGGCGACTTAGTTGTTGGTAAGTAGTTTCAGTAAACTCTAATAGAGCATGTTCGGATGCAAAATGTTTTGGGTCGTTTGCCAAGAAATGATCCATAACAATGTCCGTAACAGCTCCAGCATATAGACCATAATCTTCTCTAAAGAAATGTTTTGATCTAACAAAAGCAGGATGTGAATCGGTATAAGTATCTATTTTTCTATGCAGCATCAATCCTTTACGGATAGAGGGCTCATAATCTTCTAATACTTTTTTGCCTTTTATATAATCACCGATCATATTGCCCAGTAAAATAGGCTCTTGACCAAAAGATAAAAATGCATGCCCTAAATAATTCATGACGGCGAAACTAAGCATTATTGTACTGTTCCACACGTTCAAGTTGCATAGGAAAATAAAACACTATAGTCATAGCATATTGAAGTTAGGTGTAACGACAAAATGGTGAAAAGGATTTATTGCACTTTCAAAAATAACCTATAAAGAAAGCCCCCACTTTTATCCCTTTTTGAGCTATGTTTTTAGAATTATTGAAAATTTTAAGCAGGTATATACACCAAAATAAATCCACATGTTGTGGATAAGGCTTCTTTTTTTTTTTGAAAAAGGAACTTATTTCTTTAGTTTTTTTT
>CALMXV010000285.1 GCA_937871155.1 uncultured Taibaiella sp.
CAAGCTTCTGGAGCTTCTGGCTACTACCAAAGTTTTAGTGGAATTATTATGTCCTATTTCTCCAATTATAGGCAAACCGGTTCTGTCTTCTATTTCTTTTTTAGTGCCTATCTTGGTATTTAATAATTCAAATAAATAGGAAACCCCAAACGGCAACAATAGGCCTAGCAAGGCTACTGCAACTAGGATAATTTTCTTTTTAGGACTTATTGGGTCTTTAATTACCCTAGCAGCTTCAATAATTCTTGAGTTAGAAAGAGTAGATGATTTAGCGATTAAAGACTCTTCCCGTTTTTGCAATAAGAACATGTAAAGTTCTTTTTTGATCAGTTGTTGACGTGCATATTCACCATAAGTTTGTTCGATGGTAGGGGCAGTATGAACCATTCCATTGAGAAAAGCATTTCGTTGTTCCATCTTCTGGATACCGGTATTTAAGGTCATCTTTATAGATTCTAAACCGGCATAGATTCCTTGCTGCAATCCGGATAGTTGTTCATCTACATTTTTCAAGATGGGGTTTTCTTTGGTAGAGCTCAACATCAAACGTTCTCTTTGTTGTAAGAGTTGGTTGTAGTTGATGATAGATTGTGTAATAGAAGGATTGTTGACAACAAGCGAAGCTGGAATCACTTTCGGATTGTTGTAGTTTTTACGCATATAGTCAATAAACGATTCTACCACACTCAGTTGCACCATTTGGCTACTTAAGTCATAGTCTTGTTTGCCTAAGTTGTCTATCAATGCGGCTGATTGTAAGGTGATATCCGTAAGTTTTTTTTCTTGTTTAAACTGTGCTATTACCTGTTCTATTGAGTCAAGTTCAGTGCCTACTAATACAAGTCGTTGCTCTACAAAATTGTAAGTGCTATCATTGATTTGGTTGTAGTCATCTACAGTTGATTTTTGATATACTTGAATTAATGTATTGAGGAAATCGACACCGCGTGCGGGTACTGAATTTTGGAAGGAAAGCATGATGATGCTACTCTGTTTATTCGCAATTTCAGCAGTATAATTTCTTAAATAGCTTTCGGTCACAGTCGTCAAAGACTTAGCTATAAGGGTAACGTAGTTTTTAGTATTCCATGTAGAAGTCTTTTCATTGGGCGTTAAGGTAATCGTACCAAAGCCTAAGTTTAAAGGCACTCCCCAAGATACTTTAGCAGTTTTATCTAGTGATTTAATTTCATAATAACTCGGTGTAAGCGCAATTTCAAAAAGGCGTTCTTCTTTATCTATGGAGTCTAGTTTACCGTAGTTGATATTCGTAAATGTTATTTCAAAAGGCAGTGTATTAAAGTATAAAGGGATTTCTTTAAAATTGCGTTCTGTGCTAAATACAAAATTTAAGTACTTCGATTTGATTACTTCTTCTACTAAAGGATAGCTTGATAAAATAAGTTGCTCATTGTTTACATTACTTACGGCATCCATCAACCCCATTTTTTGAAGCGATTGTAAGACGTTGCCATTGCCGCCAATAGATTTTTTGTCTTTGTCTTGCACTAATACTGAAGCCACTATTTTATATACCGGGCTTATTCTATACACTAGTACAAAGGCTATGGTGGTTAAGAAAAGAGCAGATAATAGGCTCATCAACCAATAGCTTTTTATTTTATTGAAGACCTTTATGAAATCAATTGATGGACTTTTCTCATCATCCAATAAGGGTTTGTCAGAAGCACTCATAGTATATCCAAGAAGTTTAAAATTTGAAGCGTGTAATTAATACTATCACCAACGTGATGACACTACTAGCTATAGCGTAATTTCTAGTGAAAGCAACATCATTCGCAGCGGCTTTACCTTTGGTAGGCTCTACATATAAGACATCACCTTGCTTTAAATAATAATAAGGAGAAGTAAAAAGATGCGAATCATTAAGGTCTAAGCGCACCATTTTTTTGTTGTTTTCACCATCTTGTCGAATCAGTAATACATTTTTACGTTTCCCAAAGATGGTAAGGTCTCCCGCTAGCCCTAAGGCACTTAATATAGAAACCCTTTCGCCATCTATAATATACGTACCCGGTTTTAAAACCTCTCCCAAAACGGTAACTTTAAAATTCATTAAACGAACATTAATGGTAGGCTCCTTAAAAATCTTTGAGGCCTTATCTAATATTATATCTTGTATTTCAACAATAGTCTTTCCTCCTACAACCACCTTGCCTAATACCGGAAGTGTAATGAAGCCATTTTTATCTACCAAGTATCCGTAGGCTGTATTGGCGCTGGTCGTGGGCAAGCCACTAGTAGAAAAGCTGAACTTACTAGCATCCGCAGAGCTAATATTTGCAGCACCATTGGCTTCTTGGTCGATGGTGGTTATGGTTACATTTAACCGAAAA
>CALMXV010000286.1 GCA_937871155.1 uncultured Taibaiella sp.
TCTTATTGTTTCGTAAAGAATTTAAAATGCACCAACATTTTCTCCTTCGTTCTTGAAATGATTGCAACCAATACTTGCATTTTAATAGCTCAAGAACTCAACACAACGAAAGACATAAGCATTTTAGTTTTTTTATGGTCCAAGCGTTCAAGGTACTATTGAGCTTCAGTGGCGTTGGCACCATTCATCTTTGGAAGGGCTATTGGGCTTTGTGGAGAATACCTAGTCATCAATTTTTATGATAATGCCAACAATAAGGTTCCCTTCAGTTGTCCCTATTTTTGCACGTCATGAAGAACATATTCCTCCTCAGCACCGTCTTCTTAATCACTGTATTTAAAATAACAGCACAGCAAGTAAAATCCTATAGTACTTCAGCTATTCAATGGCAGTTAGAGGATTTAAAAGGCACCGGTTCTGTGTTATACATAGCAGCACATCCCGATGATGAAAATACAAGGCTCATAAGTTACCTAGTCAACCAACGTCATATCCGCACCGCATACTTATCCCTTACTCGTGGTGATGGTGGACAGAATTTGATTGGCACAGAGAAAGGACTACAGCTGGGCATGTTGCGCACACAAGAACTACTAGCTGCCAGAAAAATCGACAATGGAACCCAATATTTCAGTAGAGCCTACGATTTTGGCTATTCCAAAAACCCTGAAGAAACGTTTCAATTTTGGGATAAGGATAGTATGTTAGCAGATGTAGTTTGGGTCATTCGTACCTTTCAACCGGATGTGATAATATGTCGTTTCCCCACTACCGGCGAAGGAGGGCATGGACATCATACCGCGTCTGCAATTCTAGCTGAAGAAGCTTTTGCGGCTGCCGCCGACCCCAATAAATTCCCAGGGCAATTAAAGCATACAACCCCTTGGCAAGCTACCCGTTTAGTATGGAATACATTTAATTTTGGTAGCAACAATACTATTGCCGAAGACCAATTAAAAATAGATGTTGGTGGATACAATCCTTTGCTGGGAAAGTATAACGGTGAGATCGCTGCAGATAGTCGCACCATGCATAAAAGTCAAGGTTTTGGCTCAGAAAAATCAAGAGGTTCTCAATGGGAATATTTTAAACCGATTAAAGGGAAGCCAGCATCAAAAGACATTATGGATGACGTAAATCTTTCTTGGAATAGAATCCAGCCGCTTAAAGACATCACTGCAAAGCTTAATCAAGCAATACGTTCCTTACAACAACAACCGGATAACTCTATTCTCCCCATTTTATTTGAAGTCTATCAATCTTTACAACAACAGAGAAAACACTATCCACAAAATGCAGCCTTGATAGCATCAAAACTACAACAGGCAAGACTGCTTATTCTTAGTACAAGTAATATTTGGGTGGATGCTACTACCAACTCTCAAACCGCTATAAGAGGTGAAAACATTAAGGTGAATTATAGCATGGTCAAGTCTAGTAAAGAGCCTATCTCTGTGGTCGGTATAAAAACAAATCATCAAGATAGCACGATGAAGGTACCTCTTGAAAAAAATAAGATGATACAGTGGTCAAGCACCTATAAAATTTCTAAAAGAGCGGCATATACCAGCCCATTCTGGTTAGTAAAAGAGCCGATAGATGGAATGTTTCCAATAAATGATTTGTGGAAAAATACGAAAGCAGAAAACGACCCAGCGATAACGGCTACTTTCTGTTTTCAATGGCGAAACGAAGACACATTTTCTATTACTGTACCTGTTCGGTATAAATCAGTTGATCCTGTGAAAGGGGAATTGTATCAACCGCTTCGCATAGTTCCTGCTGCAACTATTCAGCTGCCCAATACCCACTATATGTTTGCTTCTACAACAACCAAAACAATCCCAATTACCATTACTTCTTTTGAGGATAGTTTGTCTGCTATGTTGAATATACAGGCACCAAAAGGATGGCAGGTTTCAACACCCACAAATAAGATACACTTGAAAGGGAAGGTTGCCCAAACGGTAGTGTTCATTTCTGTAGCGCCCAGCGAGAAGGCAGAAAACGGTTCTTTACAAATTTCTTTACAAAGCAATTCCTCCAAGTATAATAAAAGCCTTACCACGATATCCTATGACCATATTCCCACACAGCAGTTGATACAGCCAGCTTCTACACAACTTATTTATGAAAAAATGCAAGTACCTGCTGTTACCGTAGGTTATATACCTGGAGCCGGAGATGATATACCTGCCATACTTAAAGAAATGAATGTGTCCGTTACTGAGTTGTCTAACGAGCAGTTGGCAATACAAGACTTGAGTCAATATGATGTTATTATAAGTGGTGTAAGAGCCTATAATGTCAATGAAAAACTACAAGCGCTGCATCCACGATTGATGGAGTATATTCAGCAAGGGGGCAATCTAATTGTTCAGTATAATACCAACAGTCGTGTCGGGCCTTTGAAAATAGAAATGGGACCTTATCCTTTTACGATATCCAGAAATAGAGTTACTGATGAAAATGCTCCCGTTACCTTATTAGCACCCAACCATGCAGTATTTAACTATCCTAATAAAATCACGGCTAAAGATTTTGAAGGTTGGGTACAAGAACGAGGAATTTACTTTGCAGCTGATTGGGGACAACATTACTTGCCTCTTCTTCGTATGAATGACAAAGGTGAGACGCCCAATGAGGGTGCGCTGATAGTGGCTAGTTATGGCAAAGGAAACTTCGTCTATACGGGCTTGTCTTTTTTTAGAGAATTGCCTAGCGGTGTATCAGGAGCCTACAAATTGTTTTTCAATTTGCTGGCATTACCTAAACCGGAATAATAACAAGGATTTATTTTTTAGCTTTAATTATCTCATTTTCGTAATTCTATTAATGCCCATAATCTGAGATTGTATGCCTGATAAGAAAACCTATAATGATGAGCCAAGCCCTATCTTGAGTAGTTGGTGTAATGTATATCTATTGGTGTTAGTTACACTAGTTGTTGTAATTGGATTATTGTATTTATTCACAAAGTATTTTGATTGAGTATGGCATGGATAGATTGGCTGGTATTGGCGGTTACCTTACTGAGTATTGTTGCTTATGGCATTTGGAAAAGTCGAAATACAAAAAATTTACAAGGATATTTATTAGCCGATAGGCAGTTGCCTTGGTATCATGTGGGCTTATCTGTAATGGCTACTCAAGCTAGCGCAATTACTTTTTTATCTGCACCTGGGCAAGCATATACGGATGGAATACGTTTCGTACAGTTTTATTTTGGGCTTCCCTTAGCTATGATAGTCTTGTGTGTAACGTTTGTTCCTATGTTTCATCGGATGAATGTTTATACAGCTTATGAATATTTAGAAAACCGTTTTGATGTAAGGATAAGACTGTTTACATCATTTCTGTTTCTAGTTCAGCGAGGTATTTCTACGGGTATTACCATCTATGCACCATCGTTAGTGTTGTCCACCATCTTACAGATTCCCGTCACCATTACAAGTGTGATGATGGCTTGTTTAGTGATTGTTTATACAGTATTTGGAGGTACAAAAGCGGTATCATTTACACAACTATTACAAATGATTATCATCTTCAGTGGGTTGTTTTTAGCAGTTGGATTTATCATTACATTATTGCCTAAGGAAGTTGGTGTAATAGATGCATTACGAGTTGCTGGCAAAATGGGAAAGCTACAAGCTATTGATACCACATTTGATTTAAGCAACCGCTATAATATTTGGTCTGGTATCATTGGAGGATTCTTTTTACAACTTTCCTATTTCGGTACCGATCAAAGTCAGGTGGGTCGCTATTTGACAGGTAAATCTATTGCACAAAGTCGTTTAGGATTGGTGATGAATGGGCTAGTGAAAATACCCATGCAGTTTTTTATTCTGATGATTGGGGCTTTAGTCTTTAGCTTTTATCAATTCCATCAAGCACCTATTTACTTTAATGAAGTATCCATAGCACAGGTTGAAAAAGGAACACATTCTAAAGAAGTAGAAAATTTGAAACAGCAGTACAAGGAGCTGCAAGCAGAAAAGCAGCAACATATTCTATCGTGGCTAAAAGCTGATAAATCAAACAATACTTCATTTGCTGCTACTGAACTTGCCGGCTTCAGACATAAACAAGCAGAGATGGATACGGTACGCGGTGCCTTAAAAGCATTGATAAAACAACAATCTACATTGTCAGAGTCAGATGATGGCAACTATATCTTTCTCTACTTCGTGATGCATTATTTACCGCGAGGTATCATAGGGCTGTTAATAGCTATTATATTTTTAGCGGCTATGGGTTCTACAGCTAGCGGGCTTAACTCTTTAGCATCAACTACTATGATTGATTTTTATAAACGACTTAACCCGCATACGAGTACAGAAAAAACAGAGTTAGCAATATCGAGATGGATTACAGTTGGATGGGGATTGTTCTCTATGCTAATAGCTATTTACTCCGGGCAAATGGGTAACTTGATTGAAGCAGTGAACATTTTAGGCTCTTTATTTTACGGCACTATCTTAGGTATATTCTTAGTGGCCTTTTATATGAAAAATGTAAAAAGTAATGCCGTGTTTGGTGCAGCAATCATTACAGAAGGATTTGTCATCTTAGCATGGCATTTAGAATGGACTTCTTTTTTATGGCTCAATTTAATTGGAAGTTTATTACTGATGGTGCTTGCAGGGTTACTACAGAGTTTCGTATTCAAACAACGAACAATAGCCTGAAAGCAGTTTGAATCATAACCTTTACGTTCACCAAGCTCCGTAGATATAAATAAGAAGATTGGAGTGTTGTAATGGATGTTTAATAGTAGCTACCTGCTAATACATCTATCCAATTGTCTATACCAAATTAGATTCAAGTTCCTTTTTTTTAAACAAAATTAAATGAGCAGGAAGTATAAGTTCCATAAATAGGAAGACTTGTATTTTGTATGGGTTGCAGTTGTAAATTGGATAGGCACTAAGATTTCCTTAGGACACTGTTTAGATGTTGACGATACAGATATGCTTTATCAAAGTAAAAAAAATGGCTGCTCTATTGTGTGGCAGCCATTTTGGTAATACAATATTGGGTTTAATTTTTTGCTTGTTTCAAAAGCTCTTGTCCAATTTTTACATAGTCGTCGCTATTAGCTTTAGTGGCAAGGTCTATTACTTTTTGTGCGGAAGTAGCAGCTCCTTTTTTATCATTTAGTTTTAGCTGAATACGAGCTTTCAAAGCTTGAATCCAAAAGCCTACCGGATTTTGTTCGATAGCTTTGTTAGTCCATTCTAATGCTTGTTTTAAATCTTTGTTGTTATTGAAATAATAGCTGGCTGCTTGGTAGTAAGGTCTGTTATCTTTTACTACGGAGCTTTCTATATTTTTCATAATACGCTCATCAATTTCTGCTTTTATAGGGATTACCACTTTCGTATTTTCCCAACGTATGACTAGGTCCATCGTGTTATCTGTCATGTTTTGAAACTGCATGGTAAAGGTTTCTGCTTTTGTAGCAACATGGTGGTTTTTCACAAGCACTTTAGCCACTTCTTTGGTAGCATCATATCCGGCTACATTACCTCCAAGGTTAAGGTCGCTGTACAACATTACTTCCCAGTTTTCTGTTTTAGGAATGGTATAGATAGCATATTTGCCGGCTTTCACAGCTACTCCACCAAAAGTGACATCTTCACCAAAAGTTATCTGACTTGCTGCATTGGCACCTGTACGCCATACTTTATTATACGGCACTAGTCCTCCGAATACGGTACGGTTTTTAGCACTAGGGCGAGAGTATTCAAGTGTCACAGAAGACAAAGCAAAATCTTGTTTTATAGACTGTGTCGGGCTTGGTGCAGGCGTTTTTAATTGAGCTTGTGCAATAGATGAGCACATGAGGGCAACCAATGCAAGAGAATAGATTTTCATATCAATATTTGAATTTTTGTTGACACGAAGGTATTGAAAGGAACACGGAATATTCTGTTAATATCCTATAGAACCATAATGATTAGACTATTATAAACAAGCTAGGTCGTTTCTATTGCTAAAAACGACCTAACATTAAAAGTTGCATGTAGATGCTTATGCTTCTTTATTTTCTTGCTTACGCTTTTTAGCGTCATGAAGCTTTTTAGCACCATATCCAACGCCAGCCGCTACTAATAAAGAGACACCACCATCGATAGGCAATGGTTCATCTGGATCGGGTCCTGGATCTGGTGGCTGAGCAACACCTACAATCGGTAAAAAAGCAATTGCAGCAACAAACAAGGCTCCTTTGATAAAATTCTTATTGATGTTCAATTTCATGATGATTTATATGAAAGATTTAATTTATTTTGATTGTCAACAAAAGGTAATTAATAAATAAAAGCTTAATTAGCTGTTAATGACTATTGCAAAGATATACTTTCATCCAAATAAAAGAAAGAAAAATTTTATATGGCGAAAATATTCATTCTGTAATCAATTAATTGCTTATGATAATAACGGTTAGTTTTTAAAATTATTTTTAGTTACAGAATTGCAAGTCTTGTGAATCTATAAAAAATGATTACGATTTCTCAAACGCTGCCATGTTCTAAAATAGCGGATACTCCAGTACATTTGCAAACAATTTACATCATCGATATGAACGAAGAGAAGTCACTTAATTTTTTAGAAGAAATAATTGAAAATGATTTATCCGCAGGAAAATACCAACAAATACATACTCGTTTTCCTCCGGAGCCTAATGGTTATCTTCATATTGGTCATGCTTCAAGTATCCATTTAAATTTTGGACTTGCTGCAAGATATGCCGGTAAATGTAATTTAAGATTTGATGACACCAATCCTATCACGGAAGAAACAGAATATGTAGATAGTATCCGAAATGATATCAAATGGCTCGGCTATCAATGGGATAATGAATACTATGCATCTGATTACTTTGAACAATTATACAGCTTTGCTATTAAGCTTATCGAGAAAAATTTAGCCTATGTGGATGATAGCAATAGCGACCAAATAGCAGCATCTAAAGGCGACATAAATACGCCTGGTACCAACTCCCCATTTCGAGATAGAACTGTGGAAGAAAACCTAAAACTATTTACAGAAATGCGTGAGGGGAAATACAAAGATGGAGAAAAGGTTTTGCGGGCTAAGATAGATATGGCACATCCCAACTTGTTATTTAGAGATCCAATTATCTATCGTATCAAACATGCACACCATCATCGTACAGGCGATAAATGGTGTATCTATCCAATGTATGACTTTGCCCATGGTCAAAGTGATAGCATCGAAAACATTACCCATTCTATTTGCACTTTAGAATTTATACATCATCGCCCTTTATACGATTGGTTTATTCAACAATTAGAAATTTATCCATCGCATCAATATGAGTTTGCACGTCGCAATCTTACTTATACGGTAATGAGTAAACGTAAGCTGTTACAGTTGGTCAATGAAAATTATGTTTCCGGTTGGGACGACCCAAGGATGCCTACCATTAGCGGTATGCGCCGTAGAGGTTATACGGCAAAAGCCATTCGTAACTTTTGTGATGCCGTAGGAATTGCAAAGCGTGAAAACATTGTGGACTTAGGCCTGCTAGAGCATTTTGTTCGTGAAGACTTGAACAAAAATGCCAAAAGAGTGATGGCTGTTTTAGATCCTGTAAAATTGGTTATTACTAACTACGAAGCAAGTAAAACAGAATTACTAGAAATTGAAAATAATCCGGAACAAGAAAACGGAGGTACTCGCCAAGTTCCTTTTAGCAAAGAAATATGGATAGAAAGAGAAGACTTCATGGTAGTGCCACCAAAGAAATTTTTCCGACTTGGACCTGGTTTAATGGTGCGTTTAAAAGGAGCTTATATTGTGAAATGTGAGGATTTCAAAAAAGATGAAAATGGTGTTGTGACAGAAATCTACTGTAGCTATATCCCCGAAAGTAAAAGCGGCAATGACACAAGTGGGATTCACGTAAAAGGAACGATTCATTGGGTGAGTATAGCTCATGCAATTCAAGCAGAAGTAAGACTCTATGACCGTTTATTCAAAGTAGAAAATCCTGCTGCTGAAACCGGTGACTTCAAAGATTACATTAACGAAGCATCTTTACAAACACTTTCTAAAGTGAATATGGAGCCTTCGCTTAGTATTGCTAAACCAGGGGAGCATTTTCAGTTTTTAAGAAAAGGATATTTTTCTGTAGATATAGATAGTAATGAAGAAGCACTCGTTTTTAATAGAACCGTAACCTTAAAAGATAGTTGGGCTAAAGCACAACAAAAGAGCTAACTGTTTTTTTATAATTGACTAAGCTAAGTAGTAGATATTTTTTCTTGATAGATGCTACCGCAAACTTTAATAACCTCTCAACAGCATCTTTTGAGATTCTATAATGTAGAATGCTAGAATGGTGCCAATTGAATCAAATTTTTAATTAGTAGTATGTCCGATTTGTTTTTATATAATTCATTAACCAGACAAAAAGAAAAGTTCGAACCCATTACGCCGGGTCATGTTGGCTTATACGTTTGTGGGCCTACTGTTTCAGGAGAGTCGCATCTAGGTCATGCACGTCCTTACGTCACCTTTGATGTACTGTATCGATATTTGTTGCATCAAGGATATAAAGTAAGGTATGTAAGAAACATAACTGATGCAGGACATTTTGAAGAAGAAGGTAGAGACGCTGTAGATAAAGTAAACGAAAAAGCGAAGCTGGAAAAACTGGAGCCTATGGAGTTGGTGCACAAGTACACTGGTCTCTATCATTGGGCAATGG
>CALMXV010000287.1 GCA_937871155.1 uncultured Taibaiella sp.
AAGTCATTTTTTAGATGTCCTTAAGGCTTCCATTAAATGTTTTCGGAATTAAGGCTCCCATTTAAACAGCTTGGCAGTAATCCCATATACCACTACACCCCAAAGTAATAAAATACCAATATTGGTTTTCAAGTCCCAAAATCCGGCACCTTCAAAAGCGATTCTACGGAGAGCATCATTAAGATAGGTCAACGGTAGTGCGCGGCAGAATGGTTGCAACCAACTAGGGAAATTATCTATCGAAAAGAATGTACCTGCTAATAAAAATTGTGGTAAAGTAATCAGGTTGGAAAAAGGCGGAATACTTGCTTCACTCTTCACCACACTGCTTACTAAAAATCCAAAACCCATAAAAACCATCATCGCAAGCGCACACATAAATAGCATGTTTAGCACCGTTGCCCATCCATTAATCAATGTAAATCCGAAAACAAAATAGCCTACCGCAATGATGACTACTGCACCTGTCAGTTGAAAAAACATTCGTGCAAATCCTTCACTTAACACAATAGAAGATTTGCGAACCGGTGTTGCAAAAAATCGTTTTAATACTAAGGTCTGGCGAAGACTAAAAAACACAAAAGCAGTACCAAATACACTAGCTGCCAACAAGGAAAAACCTAGCTGCCCCGGTAGGATAAAATCAATCATCTTAAACGCTCTCACTTGGGTCACCTTCAAATCTATCCTCGCTATTTCTTGTGAGCGTCGTCTTATTTCAGAGTCTTGAGATTGTATTACAGTCTTGATTATAGATTCCAATTGCTGCACTTTATCTAGTTGTGATGAAGCACCTACTAATTCAATTACCTCCTTTGAATGTGTACCTTCCGGTGCTGTGGCAACTCCTATGGTAGCCACTATGTCGCCTTCTTTCATCAACTTGTCAATCTCGGCTTGTGAAGTAGCCTTCTTCCATTTCAATACCGGTACTTGTTCTAATGCTTTGAAGAGTGGGCTTTGGGTATTGGTGTTTAAGGCGGCTGCCACCGATAAACTATAATTGCCTCCTCCTCCTAAAAATCCAAATACTAAAATAAATACTAAAGGAAAAGCTACACTAAAAAATACCGCTGAGGGGCTTTTGAGAATAGACTGTAGGCTGGCTATAAAAAGCGCACGAATAGCCCGAGCATTACTATATGAAGACATCGCCCACAAAAGTAATCCTGTGAACTATAAATTTTAGGTTAATTTTTGGGGGCTTCAGCTTTTAGCAACTCCGATAAAGCTTTAGTGGCGATGGCACCATTCATCGTGATTACTGCTATTTAGCAGGCCAAGCGCTTGGGTACCTAGCTTACCTTATTTTTCAATACAGATTCTAGCATCTACCGCTATCAGTTGCATTTGATTTCCTAAAAGCGGATTGATATCCATCTCGCTTATTTCGGGCGCAGCCATTACCAAAGCACAAAGTCTAAGTAAGGTATCAATAATTAATTCCTCCTTGACGCCTTCTTTGCCTCGTGCCCCTTGAAGGATTGGGTAGGATTTTAACCGATGAAGCATAGCGCTTGCTTCCTCACTGCTTATAGGTACTAACCCTGACGATACATCTTTGAAAACCTCTACAAATATTCCTCCCAAGCCCACTAATACTTGGTGGCCATAGTCTTCTTCTGCTTTAGCTCCCATATATACTTCAGTGCCGGAAAGCTGTTGTTGTAATAACACACTCTCTGCATCTTCTAGTAGCATCAACCGCTGATATTCTTCTTGTACTTTTTCTAAATTGGTTACATTCAGCACTACTCCTCCTATATCTGATTTATGCACAGGTCCCACTACTTTCATCACAAGCGGAAAGCCTATCTTTTTCACCGCGACCATTGCTTCTTCCAAGCTGGTAACTATGGTTTGTTGCACTCTGGAAATACCTACTGCATCAAATAAAGTAAAAACTTGGTCAGCGCCTAGATACCCTGACGGAGCTTCGTTGATAATACTTCGTATAAGCGGAAAATTCACTTCCGGTAAAACAGCCTCTGGATAAGGCATTGGCGTTTTGGTAACTCTTGAAAGTACATAGCCAAAGCTTACCTCATCTGTGAAGTTGATATGCCCTTTATCATGAAAGCGACTTACCTCTTCAGCCGCCTGAATGACGGAAGGTAAGATGGGGAAAATTGGTTTCTTATGTTGGTTTATTTTTTCATGTAGCACTTCATATACATCATCTACACGCCACATACCTGTTGTTCCAAATACCACTACTGCTCCATCTATTTCTTCAAATTCATGCGCTACATAATCTAAAATAATTCCGAGTTGCTTAGCTGTACCGGTAGCTAAAAAATCTATTGGATTGGCAACAGAAGAGCCTGGATGTAGCTGGGTAAGTAATTCATCTGCCTTAGGACCTGTAATAGTAGGTACTTCCATGCCATTTCGGGTCAGTACATCGGTCAGCATCACACCGGGACCACCTGCATGAGTGATGATAGCAATACGATTGCCTACTAGTTTTGTAATGGTAAAGATTGCCGCAACATATACCAATTCCACACGGCTATAACACCGTATAATACCCGCTTTTCTAAATAAGGCATTCACCGCACTATTAGAGCCTGCTAAGGCACCCGTATGAGAGGACACTGCTCTAGAGCCCGCTTCTGTAGATCCTGCTTTGATAGCTGCTAAACGACATCCTTTTAGTGTGAGTGAACGTGCATGTTTTAAAAAGCGTTTCGGGTCTGTGATTTGCTCCATGTACACCAGCTTTATCTTGGAGCTGGTAGCAGGGTCATAGGTAGTATCCCAATATTCTAAGACATCCTCCACACTTATCTGAGCACTATTCCCAATCGAAAAGATATTACTGAACTTTAAACCTCTGGGAATCGCTATTTCTAAAAGATAGACCATCGTTGCACCGGATGCCGTTACACAATCGCAACCTAATGGGTCGTATTCTGGAATCGGTCCGGCAAAAACACCCTTATAACTTCCTGTAATAATTCCAATACAGTTAGGCCCAATAAGCGATGCGCCTGCCTCGTTAGCAATAGCAACACAGCGCTCTTCTATTTGTCTTCCTTCTTCCCCTATTTCACTAAATCCTGCGGATAATATGATGAATGCTTTACAGTTTTTTTCTTTGGTTAACACCAACATCGCCTCATCTACAAACTTTGATGTAATAGCTATAATGGCTAAGTCCACTGTGGGTAGCTCGTTGCAGTGCGAGACACTTGGTATGCCCTGCACTAAACTGTCCTTTGGATTTACCACATATACATCGCCTTGAAATTGGTGGGTCAAGATGTTTTGCAACACCTTTCCTCCTGGTTTGGAAGTGTCATTAGAAGCGCCAACAACAACAATGCTACGAGGGGCTAACAGCTCTTTTGTAATCATTACTTTGAATTTATTAAAGACGTTTATGTCTTTTTTGCAAAGTAATTAGGAATCTCTTGGATGCACTATGACCAAAGTCATTGCTCTTTTTGTTTCTGGGCATGCAAATCCAATGAGGCATTCCACCATTCGGGGTCAAAGGAAGCATTGAATTTTTTATAAAAATTAATAGCCGGTTCATTCCATTCTAACACTTGCCATTGGATGCCGTCAAGTTGTTTTTCAGAAGCTTCTTGTATTAATTGCTGCATGAGCAGGTATCCAATACCTCTGCCTCTATAGGCTTCAGTTACGATGATATCTTCCAAATACATTCGAGGTCCTTTCCAAGTAGAGAACCGAAGATAAAATAAAGCA
>CALMXV010000288.1 GCA_937871155.1 uncultured Taibaiella sp.
CGAAGGTTGCCATCATTAGGAAATGTTTGTTGAGCAATATTTACAACTTCATCTAGCAGCAACGTATTGGCAATAGTTGCTGGAAGCTGCGATGGTATTGGCTTTTCTTTTCTGCCTGCAAAAATTTCTACTCCTAACACTTTGCCAAGCCCATCTTTATACCATTCAAACGACCAACACAATCCGGTAAGACTCATAATGAGTAAGAATATGAGTGAGTAAAACCCAAGAGTGTTGTGCAGGTCGTGGTTAGTACGTTTCCAATTTCCGCTAAGTTTTAGTTTCAATCCTTGTTTCCAATTTTTTAATTTTTTAGGAAACCAAATTATAAGCCCTGAAATACAAAGTAAAGTGAAGATGATTGTTGCCACTCCTACAATCATTTTACCGGTATCCCCTTCTATCAATAACCAACGATGAAGCTTCATCATCGTAAGGAAAAAGTCGGAAACAGCACCTCCATCTTGTCCGGCAATAGCTCCTGTATATGGATTTACATAGTAGGTTTTACCGTTGTCTTTTCCTTTTCCTTTTCCTTTCTCTTTGGGTGTTGCCTTATTCTCTGGTTGGGTGTTTTTAGCAATCTGTGTTTTGTCTTTTTTTGACGCAGGCTTTACCACCATTTTATACATCCTTGTTGGCTCGGCAGGTATTTCAATCCTTGTTACTTTACTTTTAAATTGGGTTTCAAGATTTGTTACTAATACTGCTAACGGTAGTGGTGTGGCTGTTGAATTGGTAACAAAATATTTTTCTTTATTTATCCATTCTTCCACTTCTGTATGAAACGTATAAATAGTGCCGGATAAGCATACTATAAACAACACTATTCCGCTTGCAAGACCCAACCAAAGGTGGATATCATTCATCAATTTTCTAAAACTATAGTTTGCTTTCATTCTTGTAAACTTCTTAACCCATATGTAAATGGAAATCGTGTATTACTTCCCTTTAAAACTCTATGAGAGTGAGCTATAAAAAAGAACGCAAAAAAAAGCAATGCACTAAAGTTTTATTTTATGATAAGGGAAAAATTGTTTTAAATAATCGGAGAAATTATAGATAAAGTCATTTATTTATTCATGACAAAAATGCTGCCCTATGAAATGAGCAGCATTTATAAATAGAAATTTCTATTGCTTTGTTGTAAGCAACTGTGAATATTTTTTTAATTATGGTTGGTCAAACGGCAAGGTAGTAGTGTTGTTATTGTTGTCTTGAAGACGAATATAATAGATGCCTGAAGGATTTGACTTATCAAGGTGAATGGTTACACTACCGCTGTTCAAAGTAGCGGAGCCTATTTTTACTATTTGTCCGTTTATGTTGATAATGTCATATCGCAACTCTTTAATGGTTTTATCAGTAGTGGTAAGGGTAAATTGTTTGTTGACAATTGGATTGGGATACAAGTTAAAGTTGTTGTTTTTAGATACATTGAAAAGACTAGTTGTTGGGCTTGGAAGTCGGTTCATGTGCGCTTCAATATAATCTATTTGATTTTGAGCAAATGTGGTTCCCTTATAAGCTACGCCTGCAATAGGAGTAATTTCTCCTGTTCTTACGAATTCATCTTTATAATCATTCGATACCATTCCTTGGCTAAGTCCAAAAGCGGTTAGCAAAGATGCTGGTGCTGGGCTTCCTCCTATATAAAAGCTATCAGTAACACTTTCCATTCTACGAATCATTAATACATTCATATAGGCTGTAGGCATACCATTCCCGTTTTTAACCCGAACTTTTCCCCAACCAATTACAGCATTTGAATAAGTATAGTTTGTTTTGCGATAGCATGGAGTGTTGTTTAAACTCATGGCAGCAATCGTTAGGTTGAAATTGGTTTGGTAAGAATACGTACCAGACCAACTAGTATTCATCGTAGCTGGGAATTTTATTTCAGTCTTGGGGCTGGAATACACTACATCTTGTGCAAGAAATACAAGACTATCTGTTGCACTTCCTGTTAAGGAAACTAACGGTATTGCTTGTCGGCTTATCTGTTCGCCTAAAAATTCATATGAGTTACTCGTAAAGGCTTCTACAACATTGGTATGATAAGCAAGAGACGCATTTATCTGATAAATCATATTAGTCGCTTGTGCAGCACCAGGGAATGTACTACTGGATACCGTTGTTCTTGGTCGAAAGAAATTTGTAGAATTATAATTTAAAGTACTTAAATCCCAGCTTCCATTAGTAGTAGCGGTTATCGTAGGAAACATTCCGTTCATTGAACTGGAGTCCGCTCGGCGTGTTGAATCCGTACCAACATAAGAAGAATTAAAGCTAGATTGATTTAACGTGATTTGTCCATAGGAGGCAATAGCACTAATGGAAAATAGTAAAGTGAAGATTTTTTTCATGGCTTTAAATATTTTCTTAAAGATATGAAACTATTTGATGTATGAAAAGAAATGCCAAAATATCTCAATTGATATATTTTTTACTTATCGGATATTTCTCAAATTCATCGCTTCTTGAAATTTCTTTGCATTTATCATGTGAGATGCGTAGTCATTAGCAAAAGAGTGGCTGCCGCTAAAATCTGCTTTGGCGCAAAAATAAAGATAGGATGTAGCGGTTCCTTTAAGTACAGCGTCTATCGAGCTTTTGGAAGGAGTGCATATAGGTCCGGGTGGTAATCCCATTACATAATAGGTATTGTATGGGGATGGGATTTGGGTTTGAGTAGAGGTTATTCTTTTTATGGTAAAATCACCAAAGGCATATTTAGCCGTTGGATCAGCTTGTAGTTTCATGCCTTTTCTTAATCTATTTAAGTAAACACTAGCAATGAGGTCTTTCTCTGTTATATCATTGGTTTCTTCTTCAACTATTGAGGCTAGGGTGATTACTTGAGTAGGAGAGAGCTCAAGTTTTTTGGCTGATTCTAATCTATTTGCATTCCAGAAGTTTTTATAATTAGCGGCTATTTTTTCAAATACTTTTTCTGCTTTAGTATTCCACCAAAATTCGTACGTGTCGGGCATAATGGCAGCCAATGAGGTATTACTGTCTAATTGAAATTTGCTGAGGTATTCGTTATTGCTTAGAAGCTGCTTCATTGAATCCGTATTTACTTCTAACTGAGCTGAAATTTTGGATATAAATTCTTGTTTAGTTCTTATTTTATTTATAATGAGTTTTACTGGTGTTTGTTTGCCTGAGCGAAGTATTCTAATGATTGTTAGGTTGCTCATGCCGGGTTCTATTTTATATTTCCCTGCCTTTACTCTGTTGTGGTAGTCTGTTCGTTTTGCTAGCAAATCAAAGCTGGTTTTATTCTCAATAAATCCATTTGTTTTTAGTAATTCTAGCACTTGTTCATAGTTACTACCGTTAGGTATATAAAGAAAATTGCCCTTGTGCATATCTCCTGTATTTTTTCCTAACAAAAAATACCATAGTCCTATAGCTATAATAAGGAATAGAAATAAGAAAACTTTTATAAATCTTTTGAGTCTTAACGTCGATTTTTTGGGCATTGACAAAAGGGCTTTATAGCATGTAAATATAGTACTTATCGTTCCGAGTTGTGGCTAATAAAAACTAAAAAAGTTTGATGATTGCTCACCAAACTTTTTATAAAAAATTATTTAAGTTAAATGCTTATTGATGGGTGATTTTACGAGTTGCGACTACTTTTCCTTGAGTATTATATAGTCTTAAGAAATAAATTCCAGATGGCAAATCATCAATGTTCAAAACAGCACTATTAGCACTTACTTTATAGATGTTAACCATTTTTCCGATGATGTTGTAAACTCCAATATTCTTAATTCCAAGTTTCGCATCATATAGAACATTTACGGTGCTTTTTGCAGGGTTGGGGAAAATTGTGATATCATCTTCAGAAACTATATTGCTAATTGAAGATATTGAGTTTTTGATGGCTACCAAAGTAATCACTTTGGTATAGTTGTCATCATTATTTTTAATTTCATTACGCACCCAAAGGTAACTGCCTACAGCAGCGTTGGGGTCAATATTTACTGACATATAGTGACCAGCAACAGTACCATTAGCAAATGGGCTATAAAAATGAGCAGCACCACTTACTACGTCAGGAGTTCCCCAACAAGTATAGTTATCACATACACCTACAAAATCCCAACCAGTAGGTATGGTACCCATTCCTAGATTGCGCCACTGTAAGTTTTTCAAAGAATCGCCGGAAGTGTTTGTAATATGGTTTGTAACCTTTAAATCTGAACCACCATTTGGATAGTAACTTACAGCTGTATCGTGAGGTACAGAGAAGCTGCCTTGTCCAAAACAAACTCCAAATCCTAAAATGGTTATAACGCTTAGTAAAATATGCTTCATATAATTATCTTTTCTCAATGGCAAAATAATACAATAATTACTTAATATCAAAATAAAAATTGCCTTTTAAATTATTGTTGTCCGAGAAAATCTAAAAAGTTCAATAATTTCCTGTGCAACCC
>CALMXV010000289.1 GCA_937871155.1 uncultured Taibaiella sp.
CCGATCTCAGCCGTTAATTTTTTATCCTTAAAACTTTTTACCGGACACTACTGATATAAAAATGAGGGCAGCTAAATTGTTGCCCTCATTGCTTTTGAAGAAGAACGTCTAGTAATTGTTCACATAAAAATATCCTTCAGAGATTGTAAACGTATCATTTGGATTCATGGGGTCATAAACCGTCATTTCAAAATATCCTTCTGTATGCCGGCTGCTTGGGTTTCCTTCTTCATGACTGATAATTTTCCAACTTCCACGTTTAGGGACATATTGAACAGCACCGGAATGAAAATAAGAAAATCCATTTTGTGCATTGAGTATTGAAACCGTTTCGTTCTCTTTAGACAAATCAACAACTATTTTAGGAGTAAACGTTTGACCATTTGCTCCTATACAAGTAATTTCTAAAAATTGTGAGCCACTACCAAAGTAAGATGCAGTAACATTATCTTCCCCACAGTTGTAAAGAGTGCCGTTTACTTTAAAATTTGCTTTGTGTTTTTTGGTGAAGTCTGTGGAGAATTTTTTGGAACAAGAGGTGCTTAAACTACATATTAATAGCATCAATAAGGTTAACTTTTGCATAAGTTGTTTTGTGTTTTTTTTAAAATGATTTACTGTGAAAATAAAAATTTTATAGAGTATTAACGGTTCTTTTATTTTTACCAAAATGAATTTCCAATCCTTAGCTACTGAGTTTGTGCAGCAGTTGTTTGCCACTTCACTCACCGAGTATGTTGCTGTGTTTTTTGGCATTCTAAGCGTACTTTATGCCAAGAAAAATCATGTGTTGCTTTACCCTACGGGCATCATCAGCACGTCACTTTTTGTATGGATAATGTCGGAAGCCGGTTTGTATGCAGAAAGTGCTTTAAACAGTTACTACTTCATCATGAGTCTTTATGGATGGTGGCTTTGGCATCAACATAAAGAAAGTGAAAATGCTAAGGCAATCACTAAAGCCTCCAAAAGAGATTGGATGGTGGTGCTTGTTATTACCTTGTTTGGATGGGCATTGTTGTATTTTATTTTAAAAAACTATACGACATCTGATGTAGCTGGATGGGATGCTTGGGTATCTGCAACGGCATGGGCCGGGATGTGGTTATTAGCCAAACATAAATTAGAAAATTGGCTCTTACTCAATATTTCCAACTTGATAGCTATTCCACTTCAAGTTCATAAAGGCATTCCACTAACGGCATTGCTAACTGTATTTTTATTTATTATCGCTATTTTTGGTTATCTCCGTTGGAGAAAGTCTTATTATGCCATACAAATTCATTAAGCTGTTTATACTATTATCGGTTACTTCCTTTATAAGCTTTGCGCAACAACTTGATTTAACTATTTACGACCAAATCCATGCAAATCGGAACACTTCTTTAGATGGTTCTATGAATGTCATTTCACAAACCAACTATCCCATTGCCTTAGCATTACCTCTAGGTCAGTTGATTTATAGCGTATTTAAACATGATGAGAAAAGCATCTTAACAGCTGCTCAAACTATAGGTGGTTTAGTATTTACTACAGCTATTACTTATGGTTTAAAATATAGTGTTCAACGGGAAAGACCCTATATAGCACATCCGCAATACACCCCTTATGAATATGACAAAAGTCCTTCTATGCCTTCCGGTCATACATCCTTTGCCTTTGCTACTGCTACCTGCCTGAGCTTGGAGTATAAAAAATGGTATGTAGTAGTACCGGCATATTTATATGCGGGAGCTGTTGGATATTCCCGAATTCATTTAGGAGCACACTACCCAAGTGATGTATTAGTAGGGGCATTGGTAGGTGCTGGTTCTTCTTTTGCGAGTTATAAAATATCGAACTGGCTGCATAAAAAATGGGAGAAACGTACTAAAACTATCTTGCTGGATTGAGTATTAAAAAAATTGTAGTGATAGGTCCTGAAAGTACAGGAAAGAGTACCCTAAGCAAGGCACTTGCAACTTCTTTAAACACGATATGGGTACCCGAATATGCACGAACTTTTTTAACTCAAACCAAAGGTGAGTATGAAGAACTAGATTTGCTAACGATGGCGGAAGGTCAGCTTGAAGCTGAAAATAGTTTAGAAGTAAATGCCAATCGTTTTTTAATTTGTGATACCGATTTGTATGTTTTTAAAGTTTGGAGTGAACATGCCTACCATCAATGCCATCGATGGATACTAGAACAAATCGCACTACGTAATTATGACCTTTATCTATTGACCGGTATTGATATGCCTTGGGAAGCAGACCCCCTACGTGAACATAGCAACCCACATTTGCGAAGCTATTTTTACCATCAATATAAAGATATCGTACAGCATAGTGGAGTGCCTTGGGAAGCTATAAATGGAAACCCACAAGAACGACTGGAAAGGGCTTTGGATACCATCAATCGGTTATTAAATTAAATTTTTTATATGCTCTTATCTATACATCCACTTAACCCACAACCAAGAAACATTCAAACCGTAGTGGATGTTTTATTAGAGGGTGGTGTGATCATTTATCCTACGGATACCATTTACGGATTAGGCTGTGATATATACAATACAAAAGCCATAGAACGTATTGCTAAAATAAAAAACATACAACCAAAAAAGGCTCAGTTTACTTTTGTATGTAATAGCCTTAGTAATCTTAGCGACTATACTAAAAGTATTTCAACTCCTATCTTTCGTATGTTGAAACAAGCACTGCCGGGACCCTTTACTTTTATCTTTCCGGCTAATAAAGAGGTACCTAAACTATTAAAAAGTAAAAAAGATACGGTTGGAATTCGTGTGCCTAATCATGCGATTACTCAAGCTATAGTGCAGCAATTAGGGCATCCGATAATGAGTGTGTCATTGCCCATGGATGGTGATATAGAATACTATAATGACCCTGAAGTCATCTATGAATTATTTCGCAATTTGGTAGATATTGTAGTCGATGGTGGCATTGGAGGTATTATACCTTCTACGGTAGTTGACTGTACCGGAGCTCAACCAGAATTAATCAGAGAGGGAGCGGGTGATTGGGAGACATTATTTGAATAATAAAAGCGACAGACGTACTATCTATCGCTTTCTTAAAGTTATTACTAATTGTATTAAGCATCTATTCGTGCATATTTTGCATGGCTTTCAATGAACTCTCTTCTTGGAGCTACTTCATCACCCATCAACATGGCAAATATCCTATCGGCTTCTGCCGCACTGTCAATAGTTACTTGTTTCAATGTTCGAGTTTCAGGATT
>CALMXV010000290.1 GCA_937871155.1 uncultured Taibaiella sp.
TTGGCGTAAGCAATATAAGCCCTACGTTTTGCAGCCCTTGAAGTAAAACCACCCGCTTGTAAAACATATTGTTTAAAAGATTTTCCTGGGTTATAAATGACCGCAGATGCAGAAAGCACTTCACCACTCACCCTTACGGTTTGTAGCTGTTTCGGTATGCTAATGACATCTCCATCTTCTAATAATAAGTCATAGGACTTCTTAGGATTTTTAAGAATCATATTCAAATCAATTCCTACAAATTTTCTGCTTACACTCAAGTTGTTTATCTCAGTTTCTACATCTACTGAATCATTCAAAGACTTTTGAACCTTCTTGTATTTATTGGCTTTTAGTTCTTCTTGCTCCAACTCTAATTGGGTTCTATCTTTTCGTTCTCTTTTTAATGAAGCGCCATCACGATAGGCCCTTGGTGTAAGCCCACCGGCACGTTTTATCAAGTCAGAGATTCGATCATTTTTGGTGGTGAGGGTATAGGTTCCCGGGAACAAAACCTCCCCTTCTATAAGCACCGTCTTTTGTACTTGATATCCGGGCGCTGGGAATACAGAAATAATATCAAAAGGCTTTAATACAAAATTGCTTGCCTGCGATAAATTTCTATCAATAGGAACAGTAAAAATCTGTGCGGTAGTTGTAGTATCTGTTATTTGATTGGTGATTCGTAACCGTCTTGATATTTCAATGCGTTTTGAAGTAGCTCCTTCTTTAAGCCCACCTGATTTTATGATCGCATCTTCTAAAGTCATATTTTCTGCAAAAGGCAAAGTGCTTGGATTGCGTACTTCACCTGTTACTAATAAATTATATTCTTCCTTTAACTCAAAGGCCGATGGAATGGAAACAACATCTTCTCGTTTCAAAACAATATCCTCAGCTGCTCCGCTAACAATTGCAAGGGTATTAAATGAAAGCATTTCACGCGTTAAGTCATCTTTCAAACGTGTGATGTACCCTCTATTGGGAAACGCATCTTCTTTCAATCCATCCGCCTTTCTGATTAGTTGTTTCAAAGTAAGCCCTTCATTTAACTCAAACTGACCCGGACGAAAAACAGCACCATAAATTGTTACTCTATTTGAAAAACGATTCAGTAATTCATCAATAAAAAACTTGTCGCCAGAAGCCGGAACATAACTTTCAAACTGGTCGGGTAGTATGTCTTGTAATGTATATTCTGTAGCGGTATTCTTAATGACTTTTATCCGAGCTTTATAAGCAATGTCGGTATAACCGCCGGCGAAGCGTATCAAGTCGCCGAGCGTTTCATTAAACTTCATTTCAAAGATGGCAGGGTGCTTTACTTGTCCTGTCATTTCTACTCTTGTTTTATAAGGTGGAATACGAATCACATCTTGATCTTGTAAGCGAATATTGTTTTTCAGCGTGCCGTACAATAAAAAATCATACACGTCCAATACGGCTATAATTTCTTGCCCTCTGATGATTTGTACTTGACGAAAAGAGCCGTTTTCATTAGGACCTCCAGATGCATATAAAGCATTAAATACATTTGCCACAGAAGGTAATGTATAAGTACCCGGTTTAACAATTTCACCCGTTAAAGCCACTTTGATACTTCGAATATTTCCTAAGGTAATTCCCACTTTTGTGTTTCCGCTTTTTATTCCCGGATAGATAGTAGTCAACTTTGCACGAATGCGTGAAGCAGCTTGCTCAATAGTAGCGCCTGCAACAGATACAATACCAACAAGAGGAATATTGATGGCACCTTCAGGAGTTACCGTTAAGTTGTAATTTGCTTCAGAAAAACCATAGATGTCCACTAAGATTTGATCATCTGGACCTATCTGATAATCTACTGGAGTAGCTATTCGAAGGTTCGGTTCAAAGGTGGGATTAGCATTGGCAAATAACGATGCTCCAAATATACGAGAGGAGAGATTGTTAGTTAATGAAGTTGGAGTTTTATCTGTTTTCTCATCTTCATCTTGATTTGCTAGCTGCCTTGACTTTTTTTCTTTTCCATTTGTAGCTGCATCTTGCTTTTTCAACATTTCTACACGTTGTCTCAGTTTACTAACCTCATCAGGCTGCATTCCTTTTGCTGTCGCTATTTGCTCCAACTGTGCATCACCCAAACCACTCGCCTGTACTTGATTTAAAAGCTGGCGTATCTGTGCATCAGACAACTCTTCTACTTTTACTTGCGAAAGAGTTTGTGGATCAGAAGCTACTTGAGCAATTGCGGATGAAACGGATAAAGACAATAAACAAACTACGAGAGAAACGAAAAACTTTTGAAACATCAATGTAAATATGAGTAGTAGTGATTAGCTAATATATGTACCAATTGTTAGCAAATTTATATTTTTTAGTTGTATTCTTTGATTCCTCTTAATAGCCTACCATTACGTAATAGCTAAGCCCATCAATAACCATCCTAACACAATCAACGGTGAAGGAATTTTGGTGAAGTTCAGCACACAAAATGTAATTAATACCACCACCACATTCAACCACTCGAAGGGCATTGATTGAAACAACACAACGCCGGAAGCCGCTACTATTCCTACAATAGCGGCGAGGATACCTTCTAAGGCACGATAAATAATAACGTGTTGTTTTAGGTTTTCGTATAAAGGATATAAAAACAATAACAGTAAAGTACTAGGTAAGAAAATAGCAATAGAAGCTGTGATACAGCCTAGCACTTGCCAATGGGAACCCCAAGGGCTCATAATCAATCCGCCTACAAAACTACAAATGGAAAAAACGGGACCGGGTAAAGCTTGTACCATTCCATAGCCTGTCAAAAGCTGAGTGGCAGATAGTAAAGGTGGTTGACCCAACTCTAATGGATGATGAACAAACTGATAAAGCATCATTGGTATTAAGGCTTGGCTACCTCCAAAAACAAAGGTGCCAAATCGGAAAAAATTTTCGAATAAGTTAAAGATGCGTCTATGTTCCCAATGTTGAATTCTAGCTACTTCGGATAAAATACCTGCAATAAGAAATATTAAAAAGAATACCCACAAATTCATCCATTTTATAGGTTTAGGTTTCTTTTGTTTTAGTGGAATACGCTTGCTACTAATATTACTGATACTGCCGGCGACCAATAATAGCAAGGGGAAAACCCATGGTGTACGAATATAATAAGCTACAACGGCTGCACCTATCATGATAAAAGCTGTAGCAACATGGTTAATGCTCGCCTTCATCATCCTTGCTGCAGCAAAAACAATAAATCCTACTGACATTGGCAAAACATACTTGAACAAGTTGGTCTGTAAATCCTTTGCGTTGATATAAAGCAATAGAAAAGAAAAGGCTCCCATCATTATTGAAGCCGGCAATATCCAACAAAGCAAGGTAAGTATCGCTAAAGATACACCGCCTCGTTTATAGGCTATCAATACTACTGTTTGTGTAGAAGAAGGTCCTGGCAACATCTGACAGAATGCATTAAATTCCATCAACTCTTCTTCGGTTACATGCTTTCTTTTGAGCACAAAGGTTTTAATCATCATACCTAAATGTCCTTGTGGTCCACCAAAAGCAGTAATAGAAAACAACAGTACATCCCTTAAAAACTGTAAATGACGTAGCAATTTCACGATACAAATAAAACAGATTCAATTCTTCAAAAAAAACTAAAAAGTACCAAACAATCTTTATTATCTTGCAGCGCAAACTGACAATTCCATGAAAGGTTTATTACTTCATTCGTTCTATGATTCAATGCAATACAGCACAGGCTGGATAATCAGCTATGTGTTTATGTTTTTTATGACTATTGAGTTGTTGTATGTAATGTACCACTACTTACTTCCACATAAACGTAAAGGAAAAAAATAATCGTGGCACACGATACCGACATAGCTTCCATTCGTAAAGATTATATAAAAGCTGACTTAACTGAAAATGCAGTAGGCACATGCCCTATGCAGTTTTTTTCAAAATGGTTTGATGAAGCACAAGCTGCCGAAGTAGATGAGGTAAATGCTATGACTTTAGCTACCTCAGATAAAGAAGGAGTTCCCCATGCCCGTATTGTATTACTGAAAGCTCTTGAAGAAGAGGGCTTTTCTTTTTTCACCAATTACAAGAGCCATAAAGGACAAGAGTTGGATGAAAATCCTAGAGCAGCTTTGGTATTTTTTTGGCAGGCTTTAGAACGACAAGTAAGAATAGAAGGTACCGTAGAACGTTTATCGGATACCGCTAGTGACACCTACTTTTATTCTCGTCCTGAAGGGAGTCAATTGGGAGCTTGGGCTAGCCCGCAAAGTCAAGAAATTATAGACCGCAGTATCCTTGAAGATAACTATAGAAAATATCAAGAACAGTTTAGCACCCATATCCCTCGCCCACCACATTGGGGAGGCTTTATACTGAAGCCAAATTACATCGAATTTTGGCAAGGCAGAAGCAATAGAATGCATGATAGAATTGTCTTCACTTTAGAAAACAACCTCTGGAAAAGAAAAAGATTAGCCCCTTAACTTTCCAACATCCAACTGCTCACTACATTTTTTGATTTCATGAGCTCCAAATAAAAAAGCAGCTATTTTCTAACTGCTTTTCAAATTTATTCGAGTCAAAAAGTATTAACCTGCGTGTTCCGCTTTAAACTTCTTAACGGCTTCTGTTAATTTAGGAACTATTTCTAAAGCATCTCCTACCACGCCATAATCAGCGGCTTTGAAGAATGGAGCTTCTACATCTTTATTGATAACAACGATAGTCTTAGAGCTATTGACACCTGCTAAGTGCTGGATAGCACCAGAAATACCTACAGCAATATAAAGATTCGGACGAATGGTACCACCGGTTTGACCCACATGTTCGTGGTGAGGACGCCAATGGCTATCAGCTACAGGACGAGAACAAGCTAATGATGCTCCTAAAGCACCGGCTAGGTCTTCTAATACACCCCAGTTTTCAGGACCTTTCATACCACGTCCACCAGAAACTACTAACTCAGCTTCCGGCAAAGGCACTGCACCACCCGATACGGTTTGTATTTCTTTTACTTGTACACTGAAATCTTTATCATCAAATGCGACATACAGAGTTTCAACGGTTGCTGCACCTTCTCCTTTCGATACTGAGAAACTGTTAGGCATTAAGGTAATCACTTTGTTGTCACTTGTGATGTTGATAAATGCAAATGCTTTACCGGAGAATACTGCTTTCTTGATAACAAAGCCTTTGGATAAATCCGGTTGAGAGATAGCCCCTGCAACTAAACCTGCTTTCATCTTTGCAGCTAAACGAGGGGAAACCGCTTTACCGGTTACATCATGAAGAGTTACGATTACGGTTGCGCCTTCATTTGCCGCTACCGTAGCAATGGCTTTTGTATAAGCACGACTGCTAAGTGTATCTAAACGGGCATCGGCTATATGAACTACTTTCTGAGCTCCATAAGCACCTAATTGCTGCATAGCGGTAGTGTCCGCTGTTCCAAGTACTACTGCTGTAGTCGTAGTACCCATGCTTTGGGCTAATGTTGATGCATATTGCACGGCTTCAAAAGTCTTCTTCTTAAATATATTTTGAGAGTGTTCTGCTAAAACTAAGATTGACATAAACTATGTATTAAAAAATTTGAAGTAAAAAATTAAATGACTTTAGCTTCGTTGTGCAACGCACTTACCAAAGCATCTAGGTTATCAATTGTAAACATCTTAACTCCTGTTTTTGCAGGTGGCATTTCGAAACTATCAATGCTAGTTAATGATTGGATAGCTGCTGGAGCTACAACTTTCAATGGTTTTGTACGAGCAGCCATAATGCCGCGCATATTGGGAATACGAGCTTCAGACATACCTTTTTGACAAGACACGACTAGAGGCAAGGTAGCTGTATCAATTTCTTCACCTCCTTCAATCTCACGGCTAATCGTAGCTACACCTCCTGCTATGTCTAATTTGGTAGCAAAACCTACATAGTTCATGTCTAGCATTTCCGCCAACATACCTCCTACAACACCGTTATTGTAATCAATGGTTTCTTTACCACACAATACAAGGTCATAGTTTTCAGTTTTAGCATATTCTGCTATTTGAGCTGCAATTACATAAGGGTCGTTTGCATCCGTATCAATACGAATGGCTTCATCTCCACCTATAGCTAAGGCTTTACGAATTACGGGCTCAGCATCCGCTTTACCCACTGTAACTAAGTTGACAGCTGTGGCTACACCGCTTTCTTTAAGCTCCAACGCACGTACTAGGGAATACCATTCATCATAAGGATTGATGATCATAGTAACTCCGGCAGTGCTGAACTGCGAATTATTATCGGTGAAAGCAATTTTGGAAGTTGTGTCAGGAACTTGACTAATACAAACTAATATTTTCATTTCAGATAAATATTTTTAAAAGTGCGGCAAAATTAAGGGAATTTGTTGGGCTTGCCAATGAAGAAAACGATAAGTCTATATTTTATTCGAAGCCTGCTTAAAAGACTTCTTAGCGCTTCTGTACAAAAAAATCTTTCATCAGCTGCGCACATTCATCAGCCATAATCCCTTTTACAATTTTAGATTTTGGATGAAACGGATGGTTTTCGCCGGTCGTTTTTCGATAGCCGTTTTTTACATCTTCTGCACCATAGACTATCGTGCCTACTTTGCTCCAATACAATGCGCCACAGCACATCAAACAAGGTTCTACTGTAACATAAAGGGTTGCATCCATCAAATATTTACTTCCCAGTTCATTAAACGCAGCAGTAAGTGCCAACATCTCAGCATGTGCTGTTGCATCTCTCAACAACTCTACTTGATTGTATCCTCTAGAAATAATTTTATTTTCCCAAACCACTAAAGCACCTATAGGCACTTCATCTGATTCGAAAGCAACACGAGCTTGCCGTAGCGCCTCTTTCATAAAATAGTCGTGGTTGAATATCAATATTTATGTTTTAAAAAATGAATACTTATAAACAAAGAAAAGCTACTCCGCTATTTTTTGTTTCAACTGATCCCATGCTACAATAGACATTACTTGTACATATTGCCCCTTATGTTTTTGGCTATACTCCAAAATATATCTTGCTCGTTCTTTGGAATCTGGATGTGTACTTATCCAAGAAAAATTTTTATCAATTTCAGGACTATCTTCAGCAATTCTATTAAGAAAATCAGAAAATGGTTTTGGGTTTACATTAGCAGCAATAAGATAATCTACAGATTTAATATCCGCTTCTTTTTCCAGCCTCCTATCGAATGAAGAAGAGGATAATTGCTTTACTGTTTCTTGAATTATCTCCGAGCCTGCATTCCCTGTTGTTATAGACAATAGCACTGATAATCCAATTTCCTTCAGTAATTTTTTCTTAACATGCTGTAATTCTATATGAGCCAATTCATGACATATAACACCAAGTAATTCTTCGGGATTCTCTACTTTATTGATAAGTCCGGTATAGATTATTAAATGCCCGCCCGGCAAAGCAAAAGCATTGACTTCATCTTTTCTGATAAGATGTGTTTTTATATTGGTAGTGTTGATATTGTTAGCTATACATACGTTTGACATCATATTATCCACTGCTAATACAACTTCCTTTTCTGTTAGCTCATTTTCTGTTTTGATAATAGCATCCCAAAAAACATTTCCTAATTTTTGTTCTGTCTTATACGTTAATTTTTCAATTCGAAATAGGTTAATCCAATCAACTTTGTCCATTAAAAACCATAGTCCAAAAAATAGAAAAACCAAAATCAATCCTTGAAATACTACTTTCATCATGTCTATGCTTTACACACTAGATTGGTTAATGAACTATAAAACCACCACTCCACATGTTTTCCTTTTCGAGTTTGGATGGCTGTAAAAATTGTTGCTACAAACTCAACTATATTAAAAATGAAAATAGTGATGAGGTAAGCAATATAGTTTCCAGATATTTCTTTTTCGGTAAAAGCTATTGCAATGGTCCACCAAAAGCCATAGCTATTCATTAAAAATAATGACAACTGAGATAATAATGCTTGTGTACAATGCCATCGTACAAACCATGTAGATTTCCTATTGCCAAAATAAAAAATTACAGTAGCAATGAGGTTGACAATAGGTAATGGAAGCCCACCGATTATTGCAATCAGCGACATTAAATAACTGTTGGATGCTGCCTCTGCTTCGTGTTCCGTAACTATATGTTTTGATACCAATAATTGCATTATAGCTCTTTTATGATGTTCCAACTCCAGTTCAATAAAATCAATATTACTAAGGGAATTGCAATGAATGCTTTCTTTAAATATATTTCTATCTGCAAATAAAAATTCATTAATGTTTTTTGCTTAGTCAAAATATCAAAACATATCCAGAAAGGCGTTATTAGCATAATTCCAGCTACAATAATTCCTATTGGATTTATCATTAATGCTTTTAAGAATTCTCCTTGAAATAAAAGTAATATAGAACGAGTAGCACCACATGAAGGACAAGGAATGTTCATAATTGTTTTGATCAAACAAGCATGTGTTCCTTGTACTGTTCTTATATGTAGTAGATTTAATAGTAACCACACATATCCGACAATACAGGCAAAACTCAAAATAATATACAACCTGTAGTTCTTAAACAACATCAATACAAGATTTGCTGAATTTTCTGCATATTCTTTTCGCGGGCAGCTTTTTGAATCATAAACCAATCTATAATAGCCCAAATACCCAATCCGCCACATGTCAATAATTTACCAACTCCTAATCCAGTATCTCCAATCATAAATCTATCTATTCCTAAGCTTCCAGCTAGTATTGATACAATAAGACTTGTAGTTGGTTCATGAAATTGCATTGTAGAAAGTATTGCCCATTTAGAGTCATCAATTGCTAATAAGCGTTCTCTGATAGTATTGAGGTGATAGGCTTCAAAGTACTTGCTGTTGGTCATGATAAACATGTCCACTTTTTGTGCGTCCATTTTTTAGGTTTTTAGTTGTTTATAAATCTTGTGAAATGTAAAAAATTATATGATTGCTTCAGTTTGAATTTTAGTTTAAAGTTTATTTTTAAACCCTTCTAATATCTGCTCCTAATGCGTTAAGGCGTTCGTCAATACGCTCGTATCCTCGGTCTATTTGGTCAATATTTTGTATGGTACTTTTTCCTTGGGCACTGAGTGCTGCTATCAACAAGGCTACACCGGCACGGATATCTGGAGATACCATCGTAATACCTCTTAGCATCACTTGCTTATCCAATCCGATAACAACAGCTCTGTGTGGGTCGCATAAAACAATTTGTGCCCCCATTTCTATAAGCTTATCTACAAAAAACAAACGGCTTTCAAACATCTTTTGATGTATCAGTACTGTGCCTTTTGCTTGAGTGGCAGTAACCAATACAATACTTAATAAATCCGGAGTAAATCCCGGCCATGGATGATCGTAGATAGTCAATATTGACCCATCTATAAACTTATGAATACGGTAATGCTCTTGAGCGGGTACATGAATATCGTTTCCTTGTATCTCTAGTTGAATGCCCAACCGCTGAAACATTTCGGGGATGATACCCAAGTGCTCCACATCTGCATCTTTAATGGTAATCTCACTATTGGTAGTAGCTGCTAAGCCAATAAAGGAGCCTACTTCAATCATATCTGCCAATAACCGATGTTCACAACCACTTAGAGAAGCAACACCTACAATAGACAGATAATTGGAACCTATACCAGTTATATTTGCTCCCATTTTATTGAGCATCTTGCAGAGTTGTTGTACGTATGGCTCACAAGCAGCATTATAAATTGTGGTAGTACCGGGTGTCAAAACTGCTGCCATCACTATGTTTGCAGTACCCGTTACTGAAGGTTCTTCTAATAAAATTGCACTGCCATGCATTGCCGCTCCATCTAAAATAAATAGGCTGTCCTCTGTGTCATACTCAAATTTTGCACCCAGTCTTTCAAAGCCTAAAATGTGGGTATCCATTCTTCGTCTTCCTATTTTATCACCACCAGGTTGAGGGATATGTGCTCTTCCATAACGAGCCAACATAGGACCGGCTATCATTACTGCACCTCTTAGTTTGCCGGATTTCTTTTTAAAACTTTTATCAATAAAAAAATCGGGATTTACTTTATCAGCTTGTAAGGTGATGGTATTCGGTGAAGGACGAGAAATAGCTACTCCCATATCACCTAGTAATTCAATAAGCGTATTTACATCTAAGATATCCGGCACATTCGTATAAGTAATGGGTTCCGCCGTGAGTAACGCGGCACATAATACCTGCAAAGCTTCGTTTTTAGCTCCTTGTGGAGTGATGGTTCCCTTAAGCGGCTTTCCACCTCTTATTTCAAATGCACTCATGTTGTAAAGTAAACTGATTAATGTAAAAAATACAAGTCACGTTACTACCTGATTAAAGACTCAAGCAGGTGTAATCTTGCCTATTAGCCTTGTTTAGGTTTGTTTTTAAATTTTTTGTTTTTGCCATAACTATTTCCATTATTAAAGCTTCGATTATTGTTGCCTCCGCTGTTTTGATTATTGCGATTTCTGTTTCCTTTATTGTTATTGTGTTTATGGTTATTGGCTCTGGTATCAAAATGAACTTTGTAGCCACCGCTTTCATATTTCAGCACCCCATCACTTAGCTCATAAAGTTCATTCTTTATCATGTCATCATGCACGGGTTCTTTATGCCAATTGGTATAGGCGAGCTTCATATAGTAGCCTATGTTTTGAGTGAAGCCTTGTTGCTTTTCAGGGTTTTCTTCATTCTTGGCTTTCTCGATTAATGCAGTTAGGTTTCTTCCAAAATGTCGATTCTTATGATTTGAATTTGGATAAGGTAATACTTCCGGTTTTTTCATAACCTCTTCACGCAAAGGAGGAGGATAAGGACTTGCAACTTCCAATTTAAAGTCGGTCATTTGATAGAGATGATCCCAAAGTTTGTGTTTGTAATCTTCAATAGTTTTAAGATGCGGTGTCAGGGTTGCCATAAGTTCCACAATGGCTTCTGCATTTTTCAGTCTCTTTGCAGGGTCTTCGATGGTCATTAAGTATTCAACCATGCGCTGTACGTTTCTGCCATATTCCGGCATCAACATTTTACTTCTGGTGGTATTATATTCCATGTATTTTATGTTTTACTATTGCTATACACTTTCTAATGATGCAATATTTTTTGTTAGTTTAAAATTGGGTAAAAAATTATAATAGTGCTTTGCATCAATAGGACGGCTGCAAAGACTGTAGCAAAAACTACTTGATGGTGTTGACAAGTTTTATTCTTTATTATAGAAAAGAAAGGAGAATAATATTGTCGAGGTGCCGCCAAAGATACAAGAATAGTAAACTTAGACGGTTACTTTTTTTCAACCCGGATTCCGCAGTAGAAAAAAGGATCTA
>CALMXV010000291.1 GCA_937871155.1 uncultured Taibaiella sp.
GCACCCATTTTCCCACATGACGTTACCAATAATAAATTAAGAAACTTTAGAAAGACACCCTGGGGAAATACCTACACCTTAGAGGCAGCAAGAGCAGCTATAGAAGGCGAACAGTTAGGAACATCAACTTCCGATTTCTTATGCATTAGCCTTTCATCTACTGATTATATTGGCCACCAATTCGGCCTCAACTCAGTAGAGATAGAAGACACGTATCTTCGCTTAGATCAAGAGTTGTCAGCGTTTCTTTTATACTTAGATAAAAAAATAGGCAAAAATAATTATACCCTTTTTCTTACTGCCGATCATGGAGCTGCACACAATGCTCAGTTTCTTGAAGACTTGAATATTCCTGCAGGCAATGAGTCAGAAAGAAAATTAGCAAATGATATGAATGAATTTCTATTTGCTGAAACAGGAATAAAACAAATCATTAGAGGCATGGAAAACTATCAACTATTCATCAATGAATCTCTATTAGTTGGTACGAAATATTCAAAAACTTCGGTAAAAGAAAAACTCAAAACATGGTTATTAAAACGTCCTCATGTAGCATATGTGTTAGATATGGAAACTATCCATGCAGCTCCAATACCTACAATAATTAAAACAAAAGCTATTAATGGCTACCATAGAAATAGAAGTGGAGAGCTATTAGTAATTAATAACCCGGGATGGTATTATGGATACGGTAAAACGGGCACCACACACAGCACTTGGCACCCTTATGACACACACATTCCTTTAATATTCTATGGTTGGGGAGTTCAAAAAGGCAAAACACATAAAACCTATTACATGGAAGATATCGCTACAACACTTGCTGCCTTACTACACATACAAATGCCCAACGGATGTGTTGGGCAAGTGATAACAGAAGTAGTGAAGTAACCCAACTTATTTTTTAGCAACGATTACAATATTCCAAGCTAGCTTTTTAATGCCGGGCAAGGAAAGCAATAACTTATCTATCCATTTTAGAGGATTAAACCACCAACCGATTTGTGATTCTTTCTCTTTAAAAATTCGTTTCCAATAGCGTATTTCATTAGGGTTATACCTTCTGATGAAATAATAAGAGATAAACAACCAAAGTGTGGTTAACCAAAATTCTTTATGGTCAACAGTTTTAAAATATTTTTTATAAATATCAATGATATCAAACCCTAAAGGTTCTTCATCTATGGTACGAACTTCTTCAGCTTTGGTACGATAATAATTGATAGCAGGATTATACTTTAATGGATCAATGGTTACTAATACCCCATCGTTTGCTAACGATTCAGACATGGTTTTAATCCACATCTCTTGATCTTGTTTCGGCACATGGTGCATTAAATTAGCACAATAGATGATATCGAAAAACTCTTTGTGAAGCTGTAAATGCTCAATAGGTGCAATTAAATAATTCAGCTTTACGCCATGTTTAGTTGCTAATTTCTCTGCAAACTCTCCCATCTTAGGAGAGATATCATTAAAATAGACTTCAGCTCCCTTCAGCGCAAAGTAAACCGAGCTTTCGCCCAATCCGGCACCGACATCTAAAATTTTCTTCCCTTTTAAATTTCCTAATTTTTCAAGGGTATATTTATTTTCAAAAGCAACAAAACTTTCAAATAGAGAATTTACGTCAATATCATCAACGTTTTCACTCATTGCCCATTCATCATGGAATTCCTCTTCTCGACGAAGTAAATCATCAATTTTATCTTCTGGATGCATAATTTAGCGACGCAAAATAATAAATATCTACATAGCAAAGACAAGAGCTGAAAATTTCGCTAAAACAAAATGCTAGTTGATATATCTATAAATTAAACGACACTTAAAAATCACAAAATTGAACTAATAAAATGGAGGAATGAAATACTTACAATCAAAAAAAACTGGCTGCCCTTTTCAGAGCAGCCAGTTTTTAATATTCAAAATTTTTACCTTCTAGGCAGTTTTCATTTGCTTTGCTATAAATTCCTTCGCCCACTCTGTAGTGATCGACTTAGGACGCTCAAGAGGGAAGCCTAAAGCTCTATCCCAACAAAGACTAGCTAAAACTCCTAACGCACGGCTTACACCAAATAATACTGTGTAGAAATCTTCTTCTACCAAACCATAATGTTTTAACAAGGCTCCTGAATGTGCATCCACATTCGGCCATGGGTTTTTGATTTTTCCGGTGCTTTCAAGTATTTCCGGTGCCACTTCATATACGTTCCATACAGTTTTCACAGTTGGGTCGTCTGGACAGTTGCGTTTACCAAACTCCATTTGTGCAGTAAAGCGTGGGTCTGTTTTGCGAAGTACTGCATGTCCATAACCCGGTACCACTTTGCCTTCTGCAAGGGTCTGTTTGATATAATCAGCTATTTGTTCTTTAGTAGGTTCAAGTGTACCTATTTTCTCTTGTAGTTCTTCTATCCAACGAATCACCTCTTGGTTGGCAAGCCCATGTAAAGGACCTGCTAAACCTGCCATACCTGCTACGAAAGATAAGTAAGGGTCGCTTAATGCAGAACCTACTAAATGGGTAGCGTGTGCCGATACGTTGCCGCCTTCATGGTCAGCATGGATGGTTAAGTAAAGGCGCATCAACGACCAAAACTTAGGATCTTCATAACCTAACATGTGAGCAAAGTTGGCAGCCCAATCCAACATACCATCGGGTTGAATATGTTCTCCGTCTTTATATTTACGACGATAGATATACGCAGCTACACGTGGTAGGCGTGCTATCAAAGTCATACAGTCTTCATATACATACGACCAATGGTCTTTTTTGCTGATACCTTCTGTATAAGCTTTTGCAAATTTAGATTCAGTTTGCAAGGCTAATATTGCTGTGCAAAACTGTGTCATTGGATGGGTAGAAACCGGCAATGCCTCAATAGCTGCAAATACATGATTGGGTACGTGAGAACGGCGCGCCCAAGTATTGGATACATGATCTACATCGTCTTTGGTTGGGATTTCTCCTACCAACATTAAGTAAAATAACCCTTCCGGTAATGGCTCTACACCTCCATCTGCTTTAGGGAATTGTGCTCTTAGCTCCGGAATAGAAAAGCCACGAAAGCGAATGCCTTCATTTGCATCTAATAAAGAGGTTTCTGTAACCAAACCCGGAATGCCTCGCATCCCCTGATAGGCTTGAGCTAACGTAACTTTGTCCAACACCATTTCTCCGTGTTGAGCAATCATTTCTTTAATTTCTTTCGACTTTATGTCGGCATTTTCTTTGAATTTATCTTTTATTCTGCCCATGGCTTACTTAATTATATGTTGCTTCTTTTTAAAAAACTTGACAAATGTAAGGAAACATCTTTATCTAAAATCTATGCTACCTTATGTGTTTTCTATAAAAATAGATAGCTATAAAACTGAATATAATATTGGGAATCCAAACCGCTAACATTGGGTTCAAACCGGCTTTAGTGGAAAAGGTTTTGGTAAACTGCAAAGCCATTACATAAATAGCACTTAGCACCACTCCAAATGCCAGATGAATTCCACTGCCACCTCGGATTTTTCTGCTAGCCATACCGGCACCGATTAGCGTAAGGATGATAGCCGCAAAAGGTTGTGCTGTGCGCATATCGCGTTCCACATAAAATTCATTTAAGTTCTCTCTTCCACGAAGCTTTTCTCTTTCGATAACCTTATTGAGAATAGGAGTGGTCATTGCGGTCATCAGTTGATTGTCTTGGATTAAATCCTTAGGGCTAAAGGTGGAATAACTTCTAGAAAGCTCCGGATAAAACTGTAAAGTTTCTTTAAGCCCATCATTCGTTCGGATAGAAACATTAT
>CALMXV010000292.1 GCA_937871155.1 uncultured Taibaiella sp.
AACGAGTAGCAGCACAATACTTCACTAAAAACAACCGACTAGTTGTTTATTATTTACCAAAATCAATGGAGAAAAAATAAACAACCTTTCATTCACACATCTTTTTAGTACAACTTCAATTATGAAAAAAATAATTCTCTCTATATCAGCATTGGCCTTAGTATCTATGAGCTATGCACTTCCGTTGGATCGTAGCATCCGTCCCAAAGCAGGTCCTGCACCGGAAATAAAACTGGGCAAAACCGAAAGCTTTACACTAGCGAATGGCATGAAAGTATTCGTAGTAGAAAACCACAAGTTACCTACGATTTCTGCATCTATTCAGTTGGATATTCAACCTACATTGGAAGGCAATAAAGCCGGCATGATGGATATGATGTCCGAATTGCTAGTAACCGGAACAAAAACAAGAAGCAATGACCAACTTAATGAAGAAATCGATTTTATAGGTGCCAATATTGGTGCCTCTCATGATGGCATCAGTGGTAGCGGCTTGAAAAAACATCAAGATAAAATCTTCGCTTTAATGGCTGACATTGCAATGAATGCCAATTTCAAACAGGATGAATTGGATAAAATTGTAACCCGTACACTTTCTGGATTAGAAGCCGGAGAAAACAATCCGGATGAAATGTTGCAAAAAGTAACTGCAGCTATCAACTTTGGTAAAGGACATCCTTATGGAGAAGTTGCTTCCAAAGAAACGGTTAAGAACATTGATTTGCCATTTGTGAAAAATTATTATACCACCTACTTCCGTCCGAATGTAGCGTATATGGCCATTGTAGGAGATATCACTGTAGCAGAAGCGAAAGTATTAGTAGAAAAACATTTTGGAAATTGGGCAAAAGGAACCGTACCTGTAACAAAATATTCAGACCCTAAAGCACCTGCCAAAACACGTGTCATAGTAGTTCCTCGTGATGGAGCGGTACAAAGTGTTATCAATATCACTTATCCCGTAAGTTTATTTCCCGGCACTCCGGATGTAATAAAAACCAAAGTAGCCAACTCTATTTTAGGGGGTGGTTCTAATGGACGTTTGTTCTTAAACCTTCGTGAAGCACATGGCTGGACTTATGGTTCTTATTCTTCTATCGCTGCGGATGATTTAAAGGGAAATGTTACGGCTTATGCAAAAGCAAGAAATCTGGTGACGGATAGCTCAGTAAACGAAATGATAGCCGAGATGAATAAAATGAGAACGACTCCTGTAGGCAATGAAGAACTTCAAAATCATTTAACGTATATGAGTGGTGCTTTTGCTATTGGATTAGAAAGCCCGGGCACTGTAGCTCAGTATGCCATCAATATCGAACGCTATAAAATGCCAAAAGATTATTATCAAAATTATCTGAAAAATTTGGCAGCCGTTACAGCAAAGGACATTCAAGACATCTCTAAAAAATACATCAACCCAGCTACAGCCAACATTATTGTTGTAGGTAGCAAAAATGAAATTGCAGACAAGCTAAAACGTTTTGATGGCGATGGTACCGTTGAATTTTTTGACACCTATGGCAACCCAATAAAAGCTACCGAAAAAATAGCGGCACCGGCAAATCTTACAGGAGATGCTATATTGAAAAACTATGTAAAAGCCATTGGTGGTGAAGCCGCATTATCTAACATCAAAGACTTGAAAATAGTGATGGAAGGAAGCTTTCAAGGACAGAAACTTACCTTAACCAACATAAAGAAAGCTCCTAATAAACTAAAACAAGCGATTGGAATGGGTGCCATGACACTACAGAAAATGGTGTATGACGGAAAAGGAGGCTACCAAGAAGCACAAGGGCAACGTAAAAACCTGGAAGGTGATGAATTGAAAGATGCGGAAGAACAAGCAGACATCCTTGCAGACCTACACCCTGAAAAATATGGTATCAAGCGTAACTTGAAAGGCATCGAAAAGGTAAATGATAAAGATGCTTACAAAGTAGAGGTAGTAAAAGGTGAAGATAAATTCATTGAGTTTTATGAGGTAGCTACCGGCTATCTGGTGAAAAAAGTAGAAACGGCACAAATGCCTGATGGTAGCAGTGCTAGTATGGCTACAGAAATGGGCGACTATAAAGAAGTCCCTGGAAGCAATGGCTATAAAATCCCTTATAGTGTAAAGATTCCTTTGGCACCGGGCATGAACCTAGATGCAACTGTGATTACCGCCGAAGTAAATAAAACTATTGCTGATAGCGAATTTCAATAATTAAATAAACGTATTACGTTTTTCTTAAGCCGAAGTTTTTCTTCGGCTTTTTCTTTGCTCAGCTTTGCTCTACTGTTTTAAAAATTAAATTATTAGCAGCTTGTTTTTATAAGTACCTTCACGTACCTTTCCAATAAGTATTCACCTTTAAAACAAAAAATGTATGAAAAGAACACTGCTAAAAGCCCTCAAAAAGACCTTAATGACCTACGCGGGGGGGGGTATTCCTCATGTGTAGCCTTGCCCTAAACACAGCTCTGGCGCAGCCTCCCGGTGCTGCGGTTATTATTCCTCCAACACCTTTTCCGGAGAAAAATATAGCTACAGTTACAGCACTTCCTTTACCTTCTTTTTATCAACCCGTTATCAATTGTGATATGCTGGAAGTGGGTAAAGAAGAAATTGGAGAAGATGGATTCCCAATTCGAAATGTATTAAAAGCGATTGCTTGGGACAATGGCACTTACCCAGGCTACATAACCAACACAAGTTGTCCCTCTCTATGTATCGGAATGGCATCACCGGCTCCCAACCAATCCTATATTTATGTGGAAGACTGGAATGGAAACAATATTACTTTACCCTTGCAAATAGATTCTAAAAAACCGGATATTGTATTGGCTAATGATATGACCGACCCGGACAACAGCTATCTGGTAGGAGTGGTATATATGGTAGGCGGTAATTTGGCAAATAGTTATTGCTCTACACCTCCAGTTTTTACCTGCTTTCATTA
>CALMXV010000293.1 GCA_937871155.1 uncultured Taibaiella sp.
GTCTTTAGAACGATCTAGGATAAACTGATCCTTTGTGGCTATCAATGCCTGCCCTTGGATACTGCCTGCAGGTACCCTACTAGTACTATCTGCTATTGCTTGAATACTACTATCTGTTTGTGTTATTTTTCTGTTTAAAGAAGTAACGACGTTCCTTTTTAACTCGTTGTAAAAATCCTTGTAAATATGCTCTGTTACTGCTACGGCTTCGTTGGTTACATTAGCTGCAATCACAGGATTTTCGTCCGTATAAGACATTTCCATACCCTGATATTCCGTACGAGTTACTTTAAAGTTCTTCTTAAATATTGCAGCCAATTTCATTCTATCTTTTAGTTGAGCGGTATCCAAGCCATATACTTTTGCTAAGTCTTGACGATCCAAAATCAACTTACGAGCCACATCAGATTCTGCCAAGGCTATTACTTTATCAATATCATCTTCATTTCCGAAGTAGTTGATAAACTCGGCATTCCTATTTCTAAAAATATTGTTTCTATCTGCATAGAGAGGATTTGCAACAAATAACTCTGCACGGGCATCGTATTTTTTCGGTAGCACCAACTGCAAAACAGCGCCTACAATAGCAGCAACAACAGTAACCGCCAAGATAAAGCGACTACGTTTTTGTAATGTTTTAGCTATATCTACTAAATCGAATTGTGGTGTATGGGACATCTTAATAAAATATGGTTGTTAATAAAAAGGTTGCTTAAATAACGGTTTCTCCTGCTTGCATTTTTTCGGCATTCTCTGCAAACTGTAAGGCTTCTATCATCTCGCTTATATTACCATTCATAAAATCATCTAGGTTATAATTGGTCATGTTGATTCTATGGTCTGTAATTCGACCTTGAGGGTAGTTATAGGTTCTGATTTTGGCAGATCGATCACCGGTACTTACCAAGCTTTTTCTTCGATGGGCAATTTCATCTTCATGCTTGCGTACTTTTTCTTCATATAGTTTGGTACGCATCATTTGTGTAGCTTTTTCGCGGTTGCCCAACTGTGTACGTTCTGTTTGGCAGGTGATTACTGTACCTGTAGGAACGTGGGTTAAGATTACTTTCGTTTCTACCTTGTTTACATTCTGCCCGCCGGAGCCACCACTTCGAGCCGTTTCCATTTTCAGATCGCTTTCTTTAAGTTCAAAATCTATCTCATCTGCTTCGGGCATCACCGCTACTGTAGCTGCGGATGTATGTACCCGCCCACTCGCTTCTGTGGCTGGCACACGCTGCACACGATGCACGCCGCTTTCAAATTTCAATGTACCATATACATCATCGCCTTGCACTTCTAGCTGCACTTCTTTATAGCCACCAACGGTACCCTCCGTTTCGGAAACTATCGCTAACTTCCAACCTTTTCGTTCGCAAAAACGCATATACATTCGAAGTAAATCGCCTGCAAAAATGCTGGCTTCATCACCACCGGTACCTGCACGTACTTCAATAATTGCGTTTTTCTCATCTTCAGGCTCTTTAGGAATTAATAATTGTCTTATATGATCTTCGAGTTCGGCTTTTTGAGCTTCTAAGGTTTCCAAATCCTCCTTAGCCATATCACGAAGTTCCTCATCACTTTCTGTACGAAGTACTTCTTTACCAAACTCAATACCATCCAAACAAGCACGATATTTTTTGTAGCTTTCTACAATGGGTTGAAGCTTTTTATATTCTTTACTGACGGTAGAAAACCGTTTATTATCCGTTACTACTTCCGGATTGGTAAGCGCTACTTCCAAATTATTATATTTGGCTTTCATAGCCTCCAACTTATCTATCATACTCCGGTAATTTTTACTATTAGGGCGCGAAAATAGCACATTGTCTTGGTAGATACATAAAATATTTGATAACATACCAGCGGCGTTCACCTTTGAAGCTCGTTCCTTTTTGAAGCAACGTTTCGTTTTTCAATAAAAAACAAAAAAAATCCTAGAACTAAAAACTAACAGGGTATCAAACAAAGCTTATAGATGATGCGGAAATGCTTAGGCTACGACTCTTTATTTTCGTTCTAAAAAAAACGCCACCATAGCTTGAGGCTTGCTACAGTGGCGCATTTACGAGAAAGTAAACTGTATTAGTTGATACCGCTTGTAACGGCTTCTTTAGATATTTTCTTTACTAAACCTTGTAAAACACTACCCGGCCCTACTTCTGTAAATTCAGTGGCGCCATTATCAATCATTTTTTTGATGGTTTGCGTCCAACGTACGGGTGCGGTCAATTGGTTGATAAGATTTTGTTTTATCATACCTGGGTTGATGTAGGGTTGTGCATCTACGTTTTGATAAATTGGGCAAGTAGGATTGTTGAAATGTGTTTGTGTAATGGCTTGTTGCAATTCATCTTTTGCAGGCGACATCAAGGGAGAGTGAAACGCACCACCAACAGGTAACACTATGGCTCTTTTTGCACCGGCTGCTTTTAGGGCTTCGCAGGCTTTATTGATACCGGCTATACTACCGCTGATTACTAACTGACCAGGGCTGTTATAATTTGCAGGCACAACTACTTCATCCGTAATATTTCCAAGCACTTCTTCTATAACATGATCTTCTAAACCTAATACTGCCGCCATTGTTGATGGATTTTTCTCACAGGCATTTTGCATAGCTTCTGCACGCTTAGCTACCAGTTTCAGCCCATCTTGAAAAGACAACACCTTATTAGCCACTAATGCGGAGAACTCACCCAATGAATGACCCGCTACCATGTCGGGTATTAAGAACTCGGCAGTTTCAAACAAAATAACTGAATGAATAAAAATAGCAGGTTGGGTGACTTTAGTTTGTTTGAGGTCTTCATCACTGCCAGAAAACATTATGTCGGTAATGCGAAATCCAAGAATGTCGTTGGCTGCATCAAAATATTCTTTGGCTTTAGGATGTTGCTCATAAAGCGATTTTCCCATTCCGGAGAATTGAGAACCTTGACCAGGGAAGATGTATGCATGTTTCATGGGACAAATATATTAAATGGTATTGCTCAAAATACAGATTAGAATTTTATTCTGTCTTTATAATTTTTTAAGCCTTTGAGTAAGATGATTTTTAAATGCAAAATCAATAACACTCATCAGTTCACTTCCTTTACCATCCCTTACCTTTGCCGCATGAATTGGAAAACCATCACCGACGAAAATCAATTAGACACGATTATCGAACAAAGTTACCACCAACCACAAGTCTTGTTTAAACATAGTACTCGATGCTCCATCAGCTCCTTGGCTAAATCAAGATTAGATAGTCACGAAGCCCATGCTGATATAGCTTTCCATTATTTAGATTTATTAACTTATCGCCCTTTATCCAACAAAATAGCTCAACTATTCGATGTGGCACATGAGTCACCTCAGGTATTGTTGATTAGGAACGGCAAATGTATTTATGATGAAAGCCACAATGGTATCATCTTTAAAGACATTATTCACCAAGCGTCTAAGAACTAAAGCTTTTTTCCTTTCCATCTACCGGAAGCTAGGTAAGCGTATGAGATGGCTAACAACGTACCCCAATAAACAAACTCGGAACCCCAAGCCCAATGTAAAGGCAATTTCATACGTTGAATCACCACATAGCAGTACCCCAAATAGATAAGCACGCAGACAATCTCAATAGATAGGTTAATCATCGTATTGCCTGTACCTACTACACCATTGAATGCCACTGTAGCCAACGACATCACTAATGTACCGGCTATTATTATTCGAAGGCTTGGCAAGGCTAATGCTATCAAATCAGCATCATTTCTATAAAGTGAAAGGAACTCGGTAGAAAAAGCAAGTAAGAGAGTGCAAATAATTAAGACATAGCTAATGCTCATTCGGCTAATACGCTTTATCAAAGGCACCACTTCCTGTTCTCTACCTTCACCAATAGCATGACTTACCATCGTATTACAAGTGGTTGCAAGAGCCCATGTTCCTATACTTACTATTCCAAAAATGCTACGAAGGATTTGTGAGGCGGCTAATTCTTTATTACCAAGATGTTCTACAAAAATGAAAAATATTTGCCAGCCTCCTATGCTAAATAAAAACTGTACAATCAATGGTGCCGCTACTTTCAAGGATTTTAGCGATTGGCTCATATCCCACTTAAAATATCGATGAATGGGATAAATACGATAAAATTTATTAAAGATAAAGAAGCAACAAAGTGTAATGAATCCCACTGCTTCGCCTAATACAGAAGCTATAGCAGAGCCTTTGACGCCCATTGCCTCGAAGCCATAGTTTCCAAATATCAATAGGTAATCAAAGAGAATGGTAGCTACTGTAGCAGTCAAAGAACTATAAGTAAGAAAACGCGACTTGTTGATAGAAATAAAGAAGGTGTTGATGAGCTGTGCTAACAATAACATCGGCAAACCCCATGCTCTGTAATATAGGAATTTGGTATTAATAGCACGATTCTCATAGTCATTAAGTGTCCAACTAAAAAATAATGGCGTTAATAAGAAGGACATCAGCATTAGAAAAATAGAGAACAATAGAGATAGTAATAAGCCATTTGAAAAAGTAGCTGTTAAGCTCTTTGTATCTCCTTCGCCTGCTCGTCTTGCAAGTTGAATCTGCACTCCAATACTCAATCCATAACCTACCATAGAAAGGATTAAATAAAAAATTCCTGCAATGCCATTTACACTGAGTTCTCTTTCTCCTAACTGTCCTAAGAAGGCAGTGTTGGTTAAAAAATTAATTTGAGGAAAAGCAATCGAAAGGGAGATAGGCAATGCCATTTTTATAATATCTTTATTACCTCTTAAATAACTCATAGAATACGAATCTATACTTTTTCAAATTTTACTTATTGGGGAAAGTGTGGCAAATTTATTCTATAATTGTGTGCATTCTATGTCAGATACATCAAATAGCACCTTGACACAATTAACCTATTCGGTTCGCTCCGGCGCCAACATAATCAGTCAGGTGAGCCATATCATATTAGTAGTATTGCCAAGAGGCATATTAATAGCAGGCTATAATACTCCTGGTGACCTACTTACTACTCAATTTGTAGCCTACAAAAAATCAATGCCTCAATGGGTATTTGACTTCTATGAGCATTTGTTTTTAGAAGAAGAAATTTTAGCAAGTACTGAAAAAATAAAAGCTGTATTTATTGCTGCTGAAAAATATTTGATTGTCCCAGATGCTATTTATGAGCCGGATGAAGCTAGGTCTTGGTTGGAAAAACTTTTCTTTATAGAATCGAATGATACGGTTGACAAATATACCTTGACAGATGATCAAGCTCAGTATTTATATGCTTATCCAGTGGGTATAAAAAATATTGTCAATAGATATTTTCCTCAGGCGAAACTATTACCCCTCTCAGGTTATCAGTTTTTAAAGCCTTTTAAATCGGATGTGTTTATACAATGTTGTATTACTTCTGAAACCGTATGTGCCACGATGTACAACAATAAAAGTTTACAGTGGCATCAAGTTTTCTCTTATGAAACTGTGGAGGATATAGCTTACCATCTTAATCAAATGATGCAACAATATCGGGTAGTTGCAGAGCAGGAAGTGGAGCTAATGGTTTCCGTTGTCCATAAAGATTTGAACCCTATTTTGATGGATTTAAGTCAATATTTTCCTAATCTTAAATACCGAAATGGCTCCAACAATTATAATGATGCGCATGAATGGACGCCAACTATTGCTTTACTTCAACACTTGTTTTCATGCGTATCGTAGGAGGAGAATTTGGAGGAAGAAGATTTAATCCACCGGCAAAAATTCCTGCCAGACCTACCACAGAAGTAGCCAAAGAAGGCTTGTTTAATATCTTAAACAATATGCTGGATTTTGAAGGACTAAAAACATGTGACATTTTTGGCGGCACCGGAAGTATTAGTTATGAGCTAGCATCACGTGGAGCTATTGACCTTACACTTATTGAACGCGACCCTACTTCCATTCGTTTCATCAAAGAAACCTCAAAGACATTAGGTATTCTTGACAAGATGCACATCATACAAGGGGATGTATTTACCTTTATAAAGCAATGCCAAGATGCATACGACTTTATATTTGCAGGACCTCCTTATGCATTAGAAACTATAGACGATATTCCACGTTTGATTTTCGAAAAAAATATGTTGACCGCTGAAGGCTTCTTTGTTTTAGAGCACACACCAAGAAATGATTATCAGCAAGACCCTAATTTTATTAAAATGAAAAATTATGGAACAACTGTCTTTAGCTTTTTTAGTCCGCCTCAACCTTGATTTATTAGAACCTTAACGCTTGAATCATGCAACGAATTTGTTTATTTCCGGGCACCTTCGACCCGATTACCTTAGGGCATGTTGATATTATCAATCGAGCCGCTTCATTGTTTGATAAGCTGTATATAGGCATAGGTTTAAACACTTCAAAGCAGCCGATGTTTAGTATCGAGCAACGAAAACATTGGATGCAAGATATCTTTAAACAAGACAATCGTATTGAAGTAATCAGCTACGAAGGGCTAACAATTAATTATTGTCAAAAGCTACAAGCAAAATATATTCTTAGGGGAATCCGTTCTATAGGAGATTTTGAATTTGAAAAAGCTATTGGAGATATGAATCGCATGTTAGCACCTGATATCGAAACAATCTTCTTGGCTTGTGCACCAGAATATTCTACCATATCCTCCACCGTAGTAAGAGATGTCATCCGCAACCATGGTGATGTAAGTAAATTTATTCCTAAAGAAATCCAATTCTAAAGAAGTTCTCATTCTCAACTGACTCTAGCAAGGAAAGTTGTTTACTGCATACCCGCAACGGAAATTTCTCTAATGCTATTTTGCTCAATCTTCACTACACGAGCAGGATATTTTTGAATGATAGAGTAGTCATGGGTAGCCATTATGAAAGCCGTATGATAGTCTCTACAGATATTGAATAACAACTGCATGATTTCATCAGTAGTGTCCGGGTCTAAGTTTCCGGTAGGTTCATCTGCAAGTATTAATTTGGGATTATTAAGTAATGCTCTGGCAATATCTACACGTTGTTGTTCACCGCCACTCATCTCATAAGGCATCTTAAATCCTTTGTTTTTCAGACCAACTTTTGTAAGCACATTGTCAATTTTTTCTTTCATCAATACTTTATCTTTCCATCCGGTTGCTTTTAATACAAACTCCAAGTTATCCCGTACAGAACGGTCGGTTAATAATCTAAAATCCTGAAAAACGATACCTAGATTTCTTCTAAGCAAAGGAACCGTTTGCCATTTTAATTGTTTAAGATCAAATCCAGCTACCGTACCCTTTCCTTCTTTCAAATAAAGATCTCCATACAATGTTTTCAAAAGGCTTGATTTTCCGGTTCCGGTTTTTCCAATTAAATATACAAACTCTCCCTTATCAACCTTAAAGTTTACTTGCTCTAAGATTAAGCTATCCCCCTGAAATATATTTGCGTTCTCTATGGAAACAATGGTTCTTTCATTCATTGACATTTATCCAATTTATTAAACAAACATACTAGAATTAAATGTATCTGCCATACTGTTTGTAGTTTGAAAAGAAGATTAACATTAACTATAACATGCATAAATAACCCAAACTAAATTACTTTATGCAAGTTCTTTTTGCGTTCTTCGAAAAGCTCAATTTGTTTAGTTGTTGGGAGTAAAATAAGTCGTAAAGTAGTATCGTTGGTAAAATAACTAATAGCCCAATTGATAAAAATAAATAGCTTGTTCTTGACACTAAGTATAAGCATAAGATGTAAAAACATCCAAAAGAGCCAAGCAAAAAAACCTTTAAAACTAAAAGAAGGTAAGTCCACCACAGCTTTACGCTTACCAATTGTTGCCATAGTGCCGGGGTTTTTATAATTAAATGGAGACAACGTATTTTGAAGTACAAGTTTTTTAAAATTTTTGGCAAGATTCTTAGCTTGATTATTGGCTACATTAGCTAATTGTGGATGTCCATTTTCCCAATCTTTTGTAGGCATATATGCTACATCGCCAATAGCATAAATATCTTCTTCTCCTAGTACCTTACTATATTCATCAACCTTGATTCTATTCCCTCTCATAATAATTGCATGCTCCAAACCTTGAGGAACATTACCCATCACACCTGCTGCCCAAATTAAGTTCTTAGTTTTAATTTCCTTGCCTCCTTTAATATATACTGTTGTTCCGTCAAAATCTTCAATTAAGGACTGCGTCATTACAACCACTCCCATATTTCGTAAGTATGAAATTGATGCTTGCTGAGAAACGGTTGACATAGATGCTAAAGTACTATTAGCACCTTCAATTAGATAAATCGTCAAACTAGAAAAATCAATATTTGGATAATCTTTGGGCAACACATTCTTCTTCATTTCAATTAGTGCTCCAGCTAATTCTACACCAGTTGGCCCTCCACCAGCTATAACGAAATTCAACAACTCTTCTTTATTAGCATTCGGCATTATTGATTCTTCAAAATTTAATAAGATTCTATTCCTTAAAGCAATAGAATCTTGTGTTGATTTCATAGGGAAAGAATATCTCTCTATTTTCTTATTGCCGAAAAAATTTGTTCTACATCCTGTTGCAATTACTAAATAATCGTAATTAAAATCACCAATACTCGTTTCAATTTTATTT
>CALMXV010000294.1 GCA_937871155.1 uncultured Taibaiella sp.
TTTTGAGGGATTGCTGTGGTACTTCCGCCACCTAATAAACCTAATTCAAATTTTTGAGCATGGGCGACAACAAAGCCGGAAACTATACAAATAAACGTAAGTATCGATTTCATGATATAAAATGTAATTACAAATAAATTGAATTCTGCTGAGATTAACAATGTTCTTATCAAAATAGTTTGAGTGTCTAATGATGGAGATTCTTTGATAGTTAGGCCTCCATCCTACTAAGCTATTTAAATAAATGAGTTATTAATCTTCCATTTAAACAGTTAATTTGCAAGTTCTCGATTTACATAAAATATTGAAAAATGAAAAAGCTATTGAGTTTAACCATGTTGTTGTTATTAATTTTTGCATATGGTTGCAAAAGGAAAGACGACCCAAAACCTAATGTGCCAACAGCACCCAGCTTAAAACTAAGTTTTAAAAATTTTGTGGGAAATGATACGTTGAGCTTAAATAATGAATGGTACCAAAACGCTAATGGCGATTCCTTTTCGGTAACGATGTACAAATATTATATCTCTAACATCGTACTTACTAAAGATGACGGTTCACAATTTATCGATACGAATGGCTATTATTTAATAAACAGTACTGATGCTGCCTCTAAAGTTATTGACATCAAAAATATAACTGCAGGAAACTACACGAAGATTCAATTTTTAGTAGGAGTAGATTCTCTTAGAAATGTAAGTGGTGCACAAACAGGGGCTTTAGATCCCTTCTTTGGTATGTTTTGGGATTGGAATAGCGGCTATATTATGGCGAAGCTTGAAGGAAACTCCCCACAATCACCTAATCTGAGTAAACAATTTGTTTATCATGTTGGCGGCTTCACCGGAGAAAACAATGTTTTAAAAACGATACAATTAACACTACCCCAAAAAGCAACTGTGGTAAGTAATTCATCCTCTATCATTGAAATAAAATCAGATGTTTTAGAATGGTTTAAAACACCAACAACGATAAGCATCAACTCATTTCCGGGTGCTATGAATGGTGGCAAGCCTGCAAAGACCATCTCTGATAACTATGCAGATATGTTTACCATCACCTCTGTGATTACTAGTATGGAGTAAATACCAAAAAGCATTTTTTTAAAGTGTAAATATTGATTTTATGAAAGGTGCAATTTGCTGGGGCGTAAGTATATGTTTTGTTTTAAGTATTGAATCTTGTAAGACAGACCCCAATTTAAATCCAGAAGATCCTTATAGCTTTCAAATACCTAACGGATGGCCAAAGGCACGTTATAATTTTGAAAACAATCCAGTTTCTCAAGTAGGATTTGAATTGGGTAAGAAATTATTTTTTGATAAACGACTTAGTCGAGATAATACCATTTCATGCGGTTCTTGCCATCAGCCTTTTTCAGCCTTTGCACAAATAGGACATGATATCAGCCATGGTGTGGAAGACCGATTAGGAACACGCAATTCGCCACCTTTGTTTAACCTCAATTGGCATCCAAGTTTCTTTTGGGATGGAGGAGTCAATCATCTGGAAGTGCAACCAATCAATCCTATTCAGAACCCCTTGGAAATGGATGAAAATTTTACCAACATCATTGCCAAACTTAATTTAGATACAGATTATAAATCGAGGTTTTCCACTGTTTATGGTAATGACTCCATTACAACACCAAGAATACTTAAAGCCTTAGCGCAGTTTATGGGCTTACTCATTTCACACCAATCAAAATATGACAAGTATAAACAAGGAGATGCTTCATTTACTGCTAGTGAAATTAGCGGCTATACCGTTTTTCAAAACAACTGTGCCTCTTGCCATAAAGAACCCTTATTTTCTGACTTCAGCCTTAGAAACAATGGCTTGAAACCCTCTGCTGTCAATGATTCGGGAAGAGCACATATAACGTTAAATCCGGCAGATCTTTATAAGTTTAAAGTACCAAGTTTAAGAAACTTAAAATATACTACACCGTACATGCATGATGGTCGTTTTAGCTCGCTTGAACAAGTTCTAGATCATTATGCTACGGGTATTCATTCATCTGCTACTTTAGACCCGCTATTGATGAATGGCATTCAACTTTCATCCCAACAACGAAGTGACTTGTTAGTATTTCTTCAAACATTAGATGATGAAGCATTCATTAAAGACAAAAGATTTCAGGAGAAATAAGCTAGTGCTTAATCTAATTGTTTTTTGATGTCGTCTATTTGAACTAACTCAAAAAAGCGTCTAGGGGCAGTAAACTCGCAAGTATCTAAAATGCCTGTGCTACGATATTTTACTAATACTTTAAGCCCATTATGTTGGTATGCTGCCGGTAAATATTGAGGTTTTTCTTCTCTACCATCTTCTAAGCGTAATAAATAACCACAACCATCTTGAGTAATATCACCGGAATCTAAAACTACAGCACGAGTATAGTTTCTATCTTTATTACAAGCACTAGCAGTAAGAGTTACAACAACAGCAGCAAGAAGGTATTTACGCATGGAGGACTTCAATTAGTGGTCGAAAAATACAAAAATTGTTGAAAGCTACAATATTTTTATCATTCTGTAAATTTATAACCAATACCTCTTACCGAGTGAAAATGTTTTGGGTTGCGAGTATCTTGTTCAAAATATTTTCTAAAGTTGAGGATGAAGTTATCAATAGTTCTAGTGGTTGGAAAAACATTATAGCCCCATACTACCTGAAGGATATGTTCACGAGAAACAACTTGTCCTTCATTTTCTATTAGCAGTTTCAATAACGCTGCTTCTTTTTTACTCAGTTCTTGAGGATGCCCATCTTTATCTATTGCTTCATGTGCTGAAAAATCGATTCGTCCACCTCTAAAACTAAAGGTATTCGATACAGCATGTGGTGTTTTAATTTTTTTATTTTTATCAATGAGCTTTTCGATACGCAGCAGCAACTCTTCCAGGTTAAAAGGCTTAGTAAGGTAGTCATCTCCTCCTTTTTTTAGCCCTTCCACTCGATCAACACT
>CALMXV010000295.1 GCA_937871155.1 uncultured Taibaiella sp.
CACTTGCCACGTGCGCCAAAGCGGGTCCTTTCACAATATCGCCAATCGCATAAACTCCATCCACATTGGTTTTATAGAACTTATCAACAGCTACTTTATCTTTCTCGGTTTTAATGCCCAACGACTCCAATCCGATATTTTCAATATTGGTAGAAACCCCTACTGCACTTAACACCACATCAGCTTCTAAAGCAATAGTACCGGTTGCTGTCTTCACGGTAGCCACTACACCGTTACCTTTCGCTTCTACTTTTTCTACAGAGGCATTGGTCATGATATCCATGCCTTTCTTTTTATAGATTTTTTCTAACTCTTTAGAAACATCTTCATCTTCTACCGGAACGATACGTGGCATAAACTCTACGATAGTAACCTTTGTACCTACGCTATGATAGAAATAAGCAAACTCAACACCGATAGCACCAGAACCAACTACTATCATAGATTTTGGCATTTCTGGCAATACCATCGCTTCACGATAGCCGATGATTTTTTTACCATCAATAGGTAGGTTGGGCAACTGACGTGCACGACCACCGGTAGCTAAAATTGTATGCTTGGCTTGATAGGCTGTTACTTTACCATCTTCACCGGTTACTTCTACTTCTTTCTTTGAATTTAGTTTTCCAAATCCTTTGATGACCTCAATTTTATTTTTTTTCATCAAGAACTGAATGCCCTTGCTCATTTTATCTGCTACACCACGGCTGCGTTTTACAATGGCAGGGAAATCGGCTTTGAAATCTCCTGCTTCAATACCATAATCTTTAGCATGACCAAGGTATTCCAATACTTGTGCAGACTTCAACAAAGCTTTAGTGGGAATACAACCCCAATTCAAACAAATACCGCCTAAACTTTCACGCTCTACAATAGCTGTTTTGAAACCTAACTGAGCGGAGCGGATCGCCGCCACATAACCTCCCGGCCCACTACCAATGACGATGATATCGTATGCCATAATGAATAATTGTGTTTTGTATTTTAACGCAACAAACGTACACAAAAAAAGGGAGATGTCTATGTCTTGTTTTATTTTTAGCTGCCTCAACAAGCCTCCTTAATACCCTAGAGAAAAAAAATCGCTCAAAATATCCTTTCAACAAAATAGTTATTGTACTTTAACGTCCGAATTATTTATCGTAATTATAAAAAATGATAAAAGCAACCATCAATACGTATTACTAGATGCTGCTGTATTAAAAACAATTTATTTCAGATGAAAAAACACGTTCTATTTTTTCTGAGCCTAGCTGCAATTACAACCTTATATTCTTGCAACAAAGATGATGTATCTAAAAGCTTTGGATCTGAACAACCCAAAACTGATAATACGGATAAAGTGATTGGGCAGTTCACCAGTCGTTATGTTTTCTATGATGCTACTTATCCCAGCTTTCCCGGCTTTGCATCTACTCAAGAAGCAGAAGCACGCTTTATGCGCACTCGCCAACAAGGAGTATTGGTTTTAGCAGATACTGCCTCTGTCAATAGCCTAATGATGCAAAATGACCCAGCCAATTTCCATACTTTAACCGATCAAATTGACCCGAACCTCAACATGAAAGACAGTTGTATTTGGCG
>CALMXV010000296.1 GCA_937871155.1 uncultured Taibaiella sp.
CGTTGAATGACATTGTCAATGTTTGTTGTCCATATTTCGTCAGGTGAATTTAAAGATTCTTGAATGCTTCCAATGTAATTCCGCCGCTTGTCTCCATTGTCTTTGAGTATATGCTTAATAGTTTTATCCGTAATGCGAATTGTTAAACCAGTTGGGTCTTTTACATCATCATAGCTTGAGTTTGATTTTATACTATTGAAACATTTTATTGCTGCTTCATCGTCGTCTGACAAGTTGTGTAGTACTTGTTTGCCTCCACAGAAAGGGCAATGACTACCGTAAGGCGCCATCTTTTTTTTATAATAGGGTACTTGTACAGAACACTTATTTTTGCAACCTCAAATTGTATCATGCATTACGTTTCGGTAGAAGGTATCAGTAAGGATTTTGGAGTAAAGCCATTATTTAAAAATATTTCATTTCATATCAATGAAGGAGATAAAATAGCCTTAGTGGCAAAAAACGGTAGTGGAAAATCTACCATACTTAAAATTTTATCGGGTTTAGAAACTCCGGATGAAGGTACGGTATGGATACACAAGGAGGTTACCGTGGCGTTGTTTGAACAAGAACCTAAATTCAACGAAGCGTTGAATGTATTGGATAATATTTTTTATCACAATCATCCGGTAATAAATGCCATCAAACATTATGAGGCTGTAAGCGAAACCGAAGATGCAAATCAGTTGGGAGAAGCTATTATCAAGATGGACGAACTGAATGCTTGGGACTTTGATGCGAAGGTAAAACAGATCTTAGGCAAACTCAATATTCATCATTTACAACAGCCGGTGGCAACCTTATCCGGCGGACAACGTAAAAGAGTAGCCCTTGCCAAGACCTTAATCGATATTGGCTTTGAACATAAGCATGTGTTGCTCATCATGGATGAACCCACCAACCATCTGGATGTAGAAATGGTAGAGTGGTTGGAAAATTATTTGTCTCAGGAAAATGTAACCCTGCTGATGGTCACCCACGACCGCTACTTTTTAGATGCCGTGTGTGAAGAAATTTGGGAGTTGGACGGAAGTAAGCTCTACACCTACAAAGGCGACTATGAAAACTATATGGAGAAGAAAGCCGCCCGTATAGAAAGTGAACAAGCTACGATAGACAAAGCCAAAAATGAATACCGCAAAGAACTGGAATGGATGCGTAAGCAACCTAAAGCTCGTACTACCAAAGCAAAGAGTCGAGAGGATAATTTTTATAAAGTAGAAAGCACTGCCAAGCAAAAAATTGTAGATGCAAAAGTGGAGCTACAAATGAAGATGAATCGATTGGGTGGCAAAGTAGCAGAGTTGAAGAAAGTGTATAAGAGTTTTGGAGATCGGGTGATTTTAAAAGGATTTGATTATACATTCAACAAAGGGGAACGTGTAGGTGTCATTGGTAAAAACGGTGCCGGTAAATCCACCTTCTTAGATTTATTACTAGGGTTTCAACAAGCCGATAGTGGTAAGATAAATATTGGCGATACCGTAGTCTTCGGAAATTTCTCTCAGCAAGGGCTGGAGATAAAAGAAGATATGCGGGTGATAGAGTTTGTAAAAAATATAGCAGAGAATTTTCCTTTGGCAAAAGGAGGTTCGTTAAGTGCCGCACAGTTTCTACAGCTTTTTTTATTCAGTCCCGAGCAGCAATATACCTACCTGTCCAAGCTTAGTGGTGGCGAGAAGAAGCGCTTACAACTGTTGACGGTACTGTTCCGTAATCCTAACTTTCTAATCCTTGATGAGCCTACGAATGACCTTGATTTACCAACGCTTTCTGTTTTAGAAAACTTCTTAAGCGAGTATCCGGGTTGCCTGATTATTGTTTCGCACGACCGTTATTTTATGGATCGTTTAGTAGAACATTTATTGGTGTTTGATGGCGATGGGACTATCAGAGATTTTCCCGGCAACTACTCTCAATATCGCATAGAAGAAAAAGCTACTGCTAGAATTGCCGACCAACAAAAGACCATAAGCAAACAAGCAGCAACCACTGTAGAAACCGCTTTGCCGGATAACACCAAAAAAAAGAAACTGTCTTACAAAGAGCAAAGAGAATTTGAACAATTGGAAAAAGAAATTCCTGAATTGGAAGCTGAACGCACTGCTATTACCCAGGAAATGAGTAAAGGCAATGTGAGTTTTGAAGACTTACAAAAACTGAGTGAGCGGATTACAACCGTCACTCAGTTGCTAGGTGATAAAGAAATGCGTTGGCTGGAACTTAGCGAAATGGCTTAAGGCTTATTGTATTTTCTTCCAAGTTTTATGAGAAGGATAGTAGCCTAAACTATCAATGTCATTGGCTATATGTCTAAGATAGCCAGGGCCAAAATGAGCATTTTGAATCGTTTTCATTTCGTCATTCCGACTATACTGATAACTAATGCCCGGCAAGTCTTGAATCATCAATTCATAGGAAGATTTGCAAGTATCAGCTTGGTAGGCATCAAACTGTTTGAAGATTTTTGCAACTACGGCTTTACCTATATTTTTTTCATACCTGCCGGAATCGGCAATATATCGTTTGCCGGTATAGATGATACGTCCGTCTTTATACAACTCAATGCTATATACCGGGCATTGACCAAAGCAGGCAGTACGCTCCATTTGTAAATATTCCAACGGTGCTTGTTTCGTTGTTGATGAACGGCTCATTTTATTATGATTCGCACAAGCTGCAAGAGCTAAAAACAAGATAGGTAGCAAGAGGAACGTGTTGATTTTTTTCATAGTTTAACCTTTTGAAAATCGCTCAAAGATAAGCGACCATTAATAAACTATACTTGCAAAAATGCTGCCAACAGAATCTTCCACCTCTATTTTTGATATCGCCTTGACCCTAGTTCCAGAAATAGGAGTGAAGACCGCCCGTTCCTTATTGCAACAGTTTGGCTCAGCAGAAGCCATCTTTAACGCAACTCCTATCGAACTGAAAAAGACGATGGGTGTAGGTGAAATCAAAGCAAAAATGTTCAAAGACAAAACCGTTTTTCAGCAGGCTGAAAAGGAGTTGCAATTTGTTGAAAAGCACCAAATCGAATTGCTACCTATTCATTCTCCCAACTACCCAAAACGATTACGCCAATGTGATGATGCGCCTATCTTGCTAAACTATAAAGGGAATACAAACTTGAATGCCGAGAAAGTAATAGCAGTTGTTGGTACTAGGAAAAATACAGATTATGGGCATCGTATTATCGACCACCTCCTTGAAGATTTAAAGGGCATGCCGGAAACCCTTATCATTAGCGGCTTGGCAGCAGGTATTGATACCCTTGCTCATAAGGCTGCTTTAAAAAATCAGTTACCTACTGTTGGTGTACTTGGGCATGGGCTGGATACCATTTACCCGTTTACCAATCGTGCCTTAGCTAAGGAAATGTTGCAGCAAGGAGGGCTCTTATCAGAATACCCAAGTGGTACCAAGCCCGATCGACAAAATTTTCCGGTTCGGAATCGAATAGTTGCCGGCATGAGTGATGTGACTATCGTAATAGAAAGCGATATCAAAGGAGGGGCAATGATTACCGCATATATGGCATTGAGTTATAATAGAGATGTTGCCGCTTTCCCGGGAAGGGTATTTGATGCAAAATCTGATGGGCCCAACCAGCTTATTAAAAAGAATATGGCAGCATGTATTACTAGTGCTAGTGATTTATTGGCATTAATGAATTGGGAACGAGAGCCACAACCAACTGCAAGACAGCAGCGACTATTTGAGGAAGTAAGTGAAGAGGAAAAAGAAGTACTTCAATTATTAGAAGCTCAGGAAAAGCTCCATGCCGATACGTTGCAAAATCATTTACAAATGAAACCCTCCACCTTGGCTGCATTACTACTACAATTAGAAATGAAGGGGTTTATCAAAACCTTACCGGGGAAATATTATCGATTACAATAAACCTTATTCTTTATCTACCGCCATTACCACTCGAAGTTTTAATCGCTTAGCTGCATACAAAACCGCGTAAATACTTTCAGCATCTGCTTTTTTATCAGGGTTGATAACCACGGTTGGCTCAGCATCTTCCGACTTAGCTACTGCTGCTGCAATTGCATTCTGTAAGCTGTCTTGAGAAATCTTGCGCGTACCTGCAAAAAAGTTTTGTGTACTATCAATGCTGATAACAATGGTTTGCTTAGCCTTGGTATCGCTTTGCCCTTTTGGAGTCATCACTTTTATCACATTAGGGTTGGCAAGGGTAGAAATAATCAAGAAGAACAATAAAAGGATAAACAAGATATCATTCAATGCCGATGAATGTGACTCAGGTTTTTCCCTTAAGTTTTTACGGATATTCATCAGGTGAATTATTTAGAAGGTTCTTGCAAAATATCTAAGAACTCTACAGCGGCAGCTTCCATTCTATAGACATTCTTATTGATTTGTGCATTGAAATAATTGTAGGCGATGTAGGCGAGCAAACCAATGATAAGCCCTACTGCTGAGGTTACCATTTTGGTATAGATGCCACCGGCAATATTTTCTAAAGAAAACCCTTGATGTTGTATGTTGAAGAATAAGATAATCATACCGGCGATAGTGCCTAGAAATCCAAACATGGGTGCAATGCCTGCAAGGGTAGAAAGTATGGATAAGTTTTTTTCTAGATGATATACCTCCAGCTTTCCGGCGCTTTCCATTGTCTTTTCTATATGGTCAATGGGTTTTCCGATTCTACTGATGCCTTTTTCTATGATGTTGGCAACGGGGCTGTTCGCATTCTTAGCTAGGTTGCGTGCAGCATTAATATTTCCTGAAGTGATGTGTTCTCTGATACGAGCCATAAATAACGCATCGTTCTTCCCGGCTTTCTGCATAGTCATCCATCGCTCAAAGGTGATATAGACCAATAGAATGGAGCACAGTAATAAAGGAATCATCAAAACCCCGCCTTCTTTTAGTAAATACCAAAGTGATATTTGTTCGGCAGGAGGAGGTGTGGGTGCTGCCACTTGCAAAGCTGTATCTGCTTGTAGTAAAATAGAAAATAGTAGGTTCATGACTTGAAGCTTAGTTCAAAAGTAGTGATTTGAACTCCTTAGTTGGCTGTTAAAAAATTGTTGGTGCTTTGTATGTGGATAAGTAATCGCTTATTCGTTCCACTTTTTAATTACCAAGCTTGAGTTGGTACCACCAAAGCCAAAGGAATTGGATAAGAAGGTATCGAACTCTTGTTTTTTTGTTGCTGCAATAATGTTGATTTTAGCCGAGTGTTCATCGGGCGTTTCGAAGTTGATATTAGGTGCAATGAAGCCATTTTGCATCATCAACATGGAATAAACAATTTCACTTGCGCCAGCCATCCAACATTCATGTCCGGTCATGGATTTGGTAGAACTTACCGGCACCTTGCCCCCAAACACATTGAAAATCGCTTCTGCTTCGCTACCATCACCGGCAGGCGTAGAGGTAGCGTGTGCGTTGATGTATTGAATGGCACTTGCATCTACTCCTGCATCTTTTAATGAACGAGAGATAGAAACAATCTGACCATCACTACTTGGATTAGATATATGTTGCCCGTTGGAAGAGAAGCCATAGCCACATACTTCCGCTAAGATAGTTGCTCCTCTTGCTTTTGCGGCTTCTAAGCTTTCTAAAATGATTGTGGCAGCACCACCTCCCGGTACTAAACCATCACGGTCTTTATCAAAAGGACGGGAGGCTCTTGCCGGTTCATGTTCTCTTAATGAAAAAGTACCTAGTGCATCGAAATTGGGCATGGAGTAGATATTCACTTCTTGAGCCCCACCGCAGATGACGCGGCTTTGTAGCCCTTGCTTGATAAACATATAGCCCAAGCCAATAGAGTGGGAGCCACTAGCACAGGCGGAACTGATTGTAAAATTGATACCTCGTAATTTGAAGATAGTGGCGAGGTTCATGGTCACCGTGGAGTTGAGTACTTGAAACACTGAGCCGGAACCCACCATCATTGTATCTTTCTTATCTCTGATGATGTCAATTGCTTCTATGACTGCTTGGGCACAACTATCATTGCCATATATAATTCCGGTTTCATTTTGCTCAAGGAAGCTCTCATCAATACCTGCTTGTTGCAGTGCTTCCATAGTACTTACATAGGCAAATTCGGCATGTTCCGGCATCATGATGCGAGAGCGGCGGTCAAGCAATCCTTTGAGTTGTGGACGTTCTACAAAACCTGTAAGTCCGCTACGGTAGCCCATTTCCTTCCGATTAGGGTCTAAGATAATTCCTGATTTTCCTTCAAAAAGTGATTGAGCAACAGCTTCTTTGTTTTTCCCTAGGGAGGAGTAAATACCTAGTCCGGTAATGACAACACGACTCATGTAATGATTGATTATTGCTGCAAGATAACTATAGTTTTAAAAAATCTAAAGCAGTGCTAGAATGCCAACTGTAAATTAAAAACTTGATGACTTTTCTGCCCAACAAACAACTATTTTTACCCTTATTATTTTATGACTATCGAAGTAGCTATCATTAATAAATCGCCACATGAACTGCCTCAATACCAAACAGCAGGTGCTGCCGGTATGGACATTCGTGCTTGGGTGCAAGAGCCCTTGATTTTAAAACCTATGGAGCGCCGTTTAATACCAACAGGGCTGTACATGGCATTGCCGGCAGGCTACGAAGCTCAAGTGCGTCCTCGAAGCGGTATTGCAATCAAAAAAGGATTGACCTTAGTAAACACTCCTGGCACTATAGATGCTGATTATAGAGGAGAGATTATGGTACCAATCATCAATCTTTCTACCGAAGAGCAAACGATAGAAGATGGAGAACGCATCGCTCAAATGATAATAGCCAAATATGAGCGGGTAGATTGGCAAATTGCCGAAACCCTTCCAGAAACAATACGTGGTGAAGGAGGCTTTGGACATTCAGGCTCGCAGTAACTTTGTGGTAGGTACAACCTATATTTCCCAGATATTTTGCTACTAGAGTTGTTGTTCCATCAGGTCTTATTTTTTTGGAAGGGTCAGTAGTATTGGACAACTGAAGAATCTCGACTGTAACAATCCAGTAATGCAAATTGCTCGGCATAAAGAAGGCTTTTCATCGTTCGTTTTAAATAGTTGACAAGTATTGATGTCGATGAAGGGTGCTATCGCCACTATCGTTGTATAGATAGGTAATTGCTGGGACAACAATTAATAAAAAATTAAAAATAGTTTTGGGGATACTGTTCTTTAGATAAGAAGTCGTGAACTTGTATATTTGAGCCTTCAAATTAGAATAAATACTACTCATGAATATTATTATCCCCATGGCAGGAATGGGCAAAAGAATGCGCCCTCACACATTGACCACTGCAAAACCCTTAATCCCCATAGCCGGAAAACCTATCGTACAACGTTTAGTAGAAGACATTTTAGCTACTAGCAATGAGCCTATCGAAGAGATTGCATTTATTATAGGTCCTAGTTTTGGTAAAGAGGTAGAAAACCACCTGATAAAAGTAGCTACCGACCTTGGTGCTACCGGTAAAATCTATTATCAACACGAAGCCTTAGGGACAGCACATGCCATCTTAGCCGCTCAAGAAGCACTGAAAGGGAATGTGTTTATTGCCTTTGCAGATACATTGTTTAAAGCCACTTTCAGCATAGATACCCACAAAGATGCTATCGTATGGACCCAGAAAGTAGCCGACCCTTCTGCCTTTGGTGTGGTGAAACTCAACGACCAACAAGAAATCACTGCTTTTGTGGAAAAGCCTACCAGCTTTGTATCTGATTTGGCTATCATAGGGGTGTATTATTTTAAAGATGGTGAAAATCTTAGAAAAGAACTACAGCGCCTCATCGACCAAAACATCATGCAGAAAGGAGAATACCAAATCACTGATGCTATGGATCACATGTTGAAAAATGGTTTGAAATTCTATACCGATCAAGTGGAAGAATGGTTGGACTGTGGTAATAAAGACGCCACCATCTATACCAATACGCGCATTTTAAACATTAAAACCGGTAGCGAACAACTAGTAGCTGCTACGGCTACCTTAGAGAATGCTACAATTATTGCACCTTGCTTTATCGGCGAGAATGTAGTAGTACGCAATTCGGTGGTTGGGCCTAATGTATCGTTGGAAGCCGGTGTGGTAGTGGAAGATAGTCGTATTTCTGATAGCATTATCCAAGCAAATAGTATGGTTAAAAATTCTGTAATGGTCAATTCTTTATTGGGCAAACATGTAACTTACAGTGAAACTCCAAGTCAATTAAGCATAGGA
>CALMXV010000297.1 GCA_937871155.1 uncultured Taibaiella sp.
CAAAGAAAGTTGTGTAGCGATACCCTGTCTTCCATATACCTCCATAGCGAAAGGTAACCCGCCACCTGCATTATTGCCGCAGTTGCGAAGTATCACCCAGTCCAATACATTGCCGGTGCTACTGCTATCAATATAAATTCCTCCCCATTCACCAGGGTATCCTTGGTAGCCAAAATACGCTCTATCCAATCGGTTGCCTTGAAAGATGATGCTATCTTGTTTGGTGCCTTGTGCTAATAGTTTTCCCAGTACATATAAGCGCGAGTCTTGGTGCATGTAAACACGACAGCCTGGTAGTAGTGTCAGCGTTTTGCCTACATCTACCGCTGCACTATGAAGTATCACATAAGGCTTGTCCTTTCCCCATGTCATGTCATGGTCTATGACGCTGTCTGTAAGATAGTAGGCGTTTTGGCCATAGGCATATATAGGAATGGAGTAGTCGTTGCCATTAAGTGTTGCAATCAACTTGTCTTCTATTATAAAAGGATTATTCTCGTTGGTTGGGTCAATTTTTACTGTCGCAAAAACATAAAAACTATCATTAGCAGCTACTTCAATATTCTGAATGTTATTGCCCGGTTGTCCATCTACATTTAAGGTAAAGTAGGATTGGTTGCCTTGTTCTAGTCGTACACTGCTTACTTTTATCTTTTGGCTTTGAGGATTGAAAATCTTCAATTGTAACGTGAAGCTGGTGTATTGTGTAAATACGGTATCAAAATTCAGTGTATCGGTAGAAAATTTTAAAGAGCCGCCACTTGTCATCATAACATCTTTCTTACAGCTAGCAATGCTGCTAATGAGTAAAACAAGTAATAGTAAGTGGAAAAGCTGTTTGTATGGCTTCATGAATCTACGTTCTTAATCAGGGTAAAGTTAACTTGCTAAAGTAATAACGAAGCATTTGATAAAATATTTTATTCAATAGTGCTTTTAGAAAATGGCACTATTGGTATTTGGTAATTATATCAGTACCTATTTCATTTCAAAATTGGGTTTTGCTTTTGAATGCTAGGCAGCTACTTTTGCACCACTGATGAATGGTATTACTTTATTATCAGATTTCGGACTACTGGATGCCACCCTTGCAAATGTGAAGGGTACCTTAATGCAATTCCTACCCAATACTACTATCGTGGATATCAGTCATCAGGTAGAACCGTTTCATAGGCATCAAGCGGCTTATTTATTAGCGTCTTGTTATAAAAGCTTTAGTCCTACCACTTGTCATATAGTATTGTTTGATTTGTTTTATCAATCAAATGCAGACGTGCTTTTGGGGGAAGTAGATGGGCAATATATCATAGCACCAGATAATGGATTGTTGTCATTGGCTTTTGGTACTAAGCTTCATAAAGTATGGCATTGTGGTAAAGTAAATTCAGCAATAGGGTTAAAGGGTTGGCTACATCATGTTGGTGCCTTGTTGCAACAGCTTCTTGAGAGTAGTCCAGAAACATTAGCCTTAGAAGAGACCACTCTTAAACAAGCACCTTCAAATTGGTTGCCGTTAATAAAAGGTGAAAGTATTGAGTGCCATATCATCCATATTGATCGATTTGAAAACGTCATTTTAAATATCACTAAAGCGGAGTTTGAAGCAGCTAGAAACAAACGGAAATTTACTATCAGCTTTATGAATAACATGGAAATTAATTCTATTAGTGTTCATTATTCTGATGTGAAAGAAGGAGATAAACTTTGTCGATTCAATACCACCGGTTTCTTAGAAATCGCAATTAATAGAGGAAAAGCAGCCAGCCTTCTTGGCTTTCAACTTCGTCAAGAAAAACATTTAATTTATAACACCATCAATATAAAATTTGAATGATTGTACGTATTGTGAAAATGCATTTTCATCTAGAAAATATCCCTGCCTTTCTTGAGTTGTTTGAAGAACGTAAATCACTTATACGTCATTTTGAGGGATGCCTGCATTTAGAATTATGGCAGGAAGAAAACAATCCTCAAGTCTTCTTTACCTACAGTCATTGGGAGAGTGAGGAACACCTGAACCATTATCGTTTTTCAGAACTTTTTAAAGATACTTGGAAACGTACCAAAGCATTATTTGCCGAGTC
>CALMXV010000298.1 GCA_937871155.1 uncultured Taibaiella sp.
ACGAGATAATGGTCGGTGACTGGAGTTCAGACGTGTGCTCTTCCGATCTTATTACTTCACCCGGGCTTTGAAGGGAGAATTGATAACGGCGCCATTGATTCCTTCCTAATTCTAATCGAGCAAAACGCAATATGGTACTATCTTCAAAGCCATTGAGGTACATACGCAAAAAGCGGATAGAGCGAAAGTCATTTATGTTACCTACTCGTTGTTGAAACTCTCTTATAGGAATTTTAAATTGATACCAGGTTTCTTGTTCTGTATTTCCATTAGGCAACTTCACATAAGGGCTTTGTTTATTTACAATGAAGTTAGAGCCTACTTGCATCTTTGTAGGGTTAATATCTATTCGGTATTGGTAGTAGTCTTCTGACTCACTTAGTGTATTATCTCTATTGATATCTTCTGCATCCGGCAGGTTGGTAGCAGCATTGGAAAATGCTTGGGCTTGTGTAGTAACCGGAGAGTTGCCTTGTGTATTATTAAAGTGTTTATAACGTGCAAGTATTCTAGTACCTGAATTGTCATAATCTACACTTCTATAGTATTGGTAATTATCTCCGGCAGGGTCATTTTGTATAAACGATAAAGTTTGAGGATCCGTAATCTTTCCCATCAGGGCATTTAGATAATCTTTAAATCGTTCTTTTTCTTCTTCATCATCCAAGCCATCTAATCCCACATCTTGCACGGCTCTTGCTGCAGGGTCGTTATCAAAAGCACGTACTACTTGAGTTTGAAGTTGAGGTATGTTTCCCCAGTTGCTAGCACTTAGTTGATCCGGATCTTTAGGATAAGGAATACCATTTTCAAAAAACTTTCTAGAGTCTTTCAATACATCTTCAGATACATTTCCTAAGTTGATGTATAAGCTACCTCCTGTAGAAGATGTTTTATTGATAAATGGATCTAACAACCAAAATTCGATAAACTCCACATTGGATTGTTCCAAATCACTATACTCAATAGAGCGCTGGATACCTCCCCATCTTGTACGTGGATTCAGTAAACGGCCTTTAGCATCTACTCCTGATGTATCATAGTTATACGGCCCACGTTCTTGCGGGTAAAAACCTAAGTCAAGTGTACTCAATCCGGATTGTAAGGCGTTGTTGATATTCTGTTGAGGGAAGATATCACGAAGCTGCACCAAACGAATATAGTGTTGGTCGGGGTCATTCTTAACGTAATCTGGCAAGCCAGCGGTATTGTCGAGTAAGGTAGGTTCTAACATATACCAAGCTAGCTTACCTCTATTGTAGCCGTATCGAAGGTCGTTGATATAGCTGGCTTCAGGAAAGAGTAGCATACCATTGGCATCACGTGCACCCGCGGGTGTAGAAGCCAGAGACCAAGCTTGTGCCGGTAGCTTTAAATCAATTGAACTACGGGTTCCTTCAAAATCATCAATATAAACAGCTCCTTCAGGATCAAGTGTATTGATTTGCTTTGGATGTCCGGGAAACAATCCTGCAACTTCTGCTGAGCCTGAGATAAAGGAGGTAGCCGTAGTGGAGTATAAAGGCAATTTATCTAACGCTCGAGTCAAAGCAGGGAACTCTGATTGATAATTGGCATCAAATCCTAAGACGGTATTCTTGATGGGGTCTTCTCCGAAAGATGTTTTTTGAGTAAACGGTATTTCTTTTAATCGCATTACCGTACTACCTACAGACAAGTTGTTGTTGACATAGTAGTCGAAACGACTAGCCATGAAGTTTTGGGTTTGGAAATTAAACGTAGCATTATCTTCATATTGAATGTTGATAGGCATACCTGAGTTTAAAATACCGAGTTTAAAATCTTAATTCTACCCAAGCCATAGTCAATTTGATAGTCTTGGTTTTCTATTAATTTTTGTCCGCCGGCAGATACACTTACAGAGCCCTGAGGTATATTAAAACCTCCTAAAAATATCTCAGAAGATGAGGCTGATTTGTACGTTCCTTTGATTACGTAGCGGTTTTGTTGTTGAAACTGTCGAGCAATGGTTTTGGTAGAGTCGTACAAGATGTTGTATTGATACAGTCGTTCCAATTCAGGATTCCCATTGGTGATAGCAGCTAAGTCTTTTCCAAAAGGTTCTAAAACGGGGAAGATAATTTTACCTTGTTGCGAGTTGATAGTGATGCCTTCTATATAATCAAAGATACCATCCGACTGTGGGTCGTTTTGTGCATTTAATCGATCTAGATTTAAGATAGTCAGTAAAGGGACACCAGCTTTAGGGCTTCTGTTATCAGGGATATATCTCTTTTCTCCACCACCCGGGTCTTGGTATAATACATTCAACCTAAAGTCTTCTTTACTTAACCCATATCCTCCAAGTGCATACACATTCTTCATCATCAAATCCCAAATTGGAAGTGATGGAAATGCGGCTGTTCCTTTTAATAATTTAAGGTACATTACTTTGGCTTGGGTGGAATCCGGTGGTAAGTCTTCAGCAAACTCCCCTACTTGATATACACGTCCGTTGTAAGTATAACGGTAAGCAACTGCAAGGATATCATCTGCATTCAGCGTAGTGTTGATAGAGAGATAGCCTAATTGAGGATTGAATGTATATTCAGAAGTATTCAATTTCCGCGCTGTTGATCGTTCGAAATCGATGCGTTGATTTAAGCCCAAACTGTTTACCACAAAGTCTGTAGCATTTTGTTGTAAGCGAGCGTTGGGATTAGCCAACAATCGGTCATAGAGATTGTTCTTTCTATTATCCGGTAGCGTATCATTAAAAGCACCTGCAGGCAAGGTTGGGTTGTGTGGAAATCTTTCACCCAGATCTGCAAATGCCATCACATCTCGTACTCCTTCAATGGCACCGGTTCGATTGGTCACCCAAATTTCTATTTTATTTATCGAGACAAGTGAGTTAATCAACGGAAAGTTGGCAAGTGCTTCATTGTAACGATAACGAAAGTATTGTCCAATGAGGAAGTGTTTGTTTTCTTCGTATTCATCCGCTTTGATGGCGAAGTTTTGAGTTTGAGAGCCGCCTTGTATTGTAGTAGATTGCCGCTTGGAGCGTTGTTGAGATACAACAGAGGTCACCCATAACTTTCCAAATTGCAATTGTGTTTTTAACCCAAATAAAGATTGTACACCGGATATCAAGTTGCTTTTTAATGGGAAGCTGACATTACCGGCTTCCACTTTCTTTAATATTTCATCTTCCTTACCGGTATATTCGAGCTTCTGCGCATTCTGATTATCAAAAGTGGCTTTTGTGTTTTGATTGATGTTAAGTTTCAACTTATCACCTACAGTTGCCAGTAAGTTGATGTTCATCTGTAGGTCGAAGTCGAAGATGCCGTATTTACGGGCACTTTGCACTAACATCGGGTTCTGAATATTTTGCCATTGCCCCCCAATGGTTACATCCACATTACCTTGTGGGCGTACTTGTATCTGAGTGCCTCCAAATATTCTATCAAAAAGGCCTTCCTTATACATAGTAGGCAATTGAGGCTTTTTGTTGAATAAGGTAAGGGCATCCAAACGACGTTTCCAATAGTTTTGTTCGTCTTGTTCACCACGGTATTTTAAGTACTCATCTAAAGTGAGGTAAGTAGGGTTTCTAAAATATTGTTCTCCTATTTTTTCTGTGAGATAGTAGTTGTTATCGTCTGTATTGTACTCGTATTGCTTTTGAATATTGGAAGGGTCTTTTAGGTCTAGTGAGTTGGAAAGTTGATCCACGCTAGGGTCTCCGGTACGATCGTGTAATGGAAAATGAAGCTTCGGAGAATCCGACTTTTTAGAAGGAGTATCTTGGGGTGGTGGTGCCGGGTCGTCATATACAAAAGGATGACGAAAGCCATGTGCTGCTACATGTGCTATAGCAACTATGACTATGATAGATAATAAAAACTTTACACCAAAATTGTCCTTCAAATTACTTCCGGTTTATAATACTCGTAATGCTTGTTTAATTAAGTCTTCTACAGATAGGTCGTCTGTAGGAACTATCTTTTTAATAGCAGCTTCAGCTACTGCTTTTCCAATACCTAAATTCACTAAAGCTATTAACGCATCTTCTCTTATTGTATTGTGTTTATCTACGGGCAAATCTGTTCTTAGTTTAGGGCTTACTAGTTTTCCTTTTAATTCTAAAACGATACGTTGTGCTGTTTTGCTTCCTATACCTTTTACTTTTTCCAACGCCTTAATGTCTTCCGAAAAAATAGCTTGCTCCAATTCTGCAGGAGTCATAGATGATAATATAATTCTTGCAGTACCGGCACCCACACCATTAATGGCGATTAGTTTCCTAAAAGTATCTCTTTCTGCTTCATCCGCAAATCCATATAGTGTCCAAGCATCTTCTCTTATTTGCAAATGAATATAAAATCGAAAAGAGGATTCGTGTTGAATACGGGTATAGGTTGGTAAAGTAATATTCAATTCATAGCCTACACCGTTTACATCCAAATGCACCATTGAGGGTGTTTTCAACTGTAAGGTTCCTTGTAGATATGCAAACATAATGACGATAGTGCTTTAAAAAAATAACGGTATGCGTTGCACATACCGTTGGTAAAAATATAAAAAAACAAAGTACTTTTTAATACCACCAAGGTACTTTTTTACCTGGAATTTTGAAGATTAAAGTAAGTCCAAAAGTGCTGTAAGAATCATTGTTGCTTGAGTTTCCACGTTTTTCTCCTGCACTATGTGCCGGTAAGTGTTTATTGATCAACCAAGTTTTATCTTGCATTTCTTTTGCTAGAGCTGCTTTCTCCGGTGTCAAGTATTTACTATACATAGCCGGGTCAACATAGTCGCCACTTACATTATCTAGGTAGTCTGTGAAGGTATAACGATACAACCATTCTACTCCTAACGATAAGCGCTTTCCGATATCCCAACGTACTCCTAAACCAGCAGGTACCACTATTTGCCAAAGGCTATATTTTGGAGGGGCTCCTTTATAAATTCCGGAGCTAAGACCTGTACCTTCTACATTTAAGTCATATAAATCTACATAACCTCTGTTCACATAGTTACGGTCTATGTATTCCGCTTGAGGCTTGAAGTGCATACCGGCAACACCAAATAATAATAAAGGTTGAAAACGACGCATTGCGGAGCGACTTTCCGGATTGAACCGTAAAGGGGCTATTTCAAACAAGAAACTTCCTTCCCAAGTATTCGCTCGGATACTTTGATTGCGCAAGTACCGTTGATAGCTGTCATCTTCAATATTAGCTGCTGTTTGAGCCTTAGATTTATTCCACATATCCGTGGCATATAACGTACCATAATAGCCGCCTATTCTAAATGCAAATGAAGGATGTGCTGAATATCTAAAAAATAAGCCGCCCATAAAGCAAGGCTTTTTCGTGTATTCGGAATTGTCGTAGTGATCCAATATAGACTTCGTGCCTACATCACCCCATAAATCTAACAAGCCAATACTAGTGCCCATTGACCAACCACGAGGCTCTACATATTCACTCGAAATACCTATTTGTGCATTTGTAGTTGCTGCCGTTGTAAAAAGTAGTCCGGCAGCTATTATGCTTCGGATAAATGTCTTCCGCATGTACTTTAATGTTTTAGCGTTCCAAGATAAAAAAATTATTCGCCTTTAAAAATAGCTTTTCTTTTTTCTAAAAAAGCATTTACGCCTTCTTTCATGTCCAAAGTAGCAAATAATTTTCCAAATCTATCAATTTCATTATTAAAACCATTGCTTTCTGCCATTGCTGCTTCATTCACACAAGCTATTACAGCAGCTATTGCCAATGGTGCTTTTGTTTGAATTTTTTGAGCAATTTTTTTGGCTTCTACTAATAAATCTGCAATAGGGAATATATGATTGACCAAGCCTCTTTCTTTGGCTTCAGCAGCTCCAATCATATCTCCTGTCATCATCAGTTCCATCGTTTTTCCTTTACCTATTAGTTGAGTTAAACGCTGAGTGCCTCCATAACCTGGTATTAATCCTAGGTTCACTTCCGGTTGTCCAAATTTAGCGTTTTCGCTGGCTACCCTGAAATGACAAGCCATAGCCAATTCGCAACCGCCGCCTAAGGAAAATCCATTAACCGCAGCTATCACCGGCTTCGGACTATTTTCAATTTTATCAAAAACTAAGTCTTGCCCTCTTTGTGCTAAAGCCGCGCCACCGGCAGCTTCCAACGCGGTAAACTCAGAAATATCTGCACCTGCAACAAAGGCTTTTTCTCCAGCACCCGTTAAGATGATCGTGCTAACGGCTTTGTCTGCTATAGCCGCATCCATCGCTTTTCCGAGTTCTTCAATGACCTCTTTATTCAATGCATTCATCTTTTCCGGACGATTAATCGTAATGACTAGGGTTCCTTCTTGTAGTTCTGTCAATAATGTTTGGTACATGTTTAAACTTAGTTATTCTGGTTAAGTGGTTAAAAAAAATGAGTTTAAATGAGGAAGGTTA
>CALMXV010000299.1 GCA_937871155.1 uncultured Taibaiella sp.
CAATCATGTAGCACTAGGAAGAAATGCAGATGCATTATTAATCGCACCTTGTAGTGCCAATACCTTGGCAAAACTAGCACATGGCCTGTGCGACAATCTTGTTCTTGCTGTATATCTTTCTGCTACTTGCCCTGTATTTGTGGCGCCGGCAATGGATGAAGACATGTGGATACACCCTTCCACAGCATCCAATGTAGAAAAGATTCTTTCATTTGGTAATCATATAATACCGGTAGCACATGGTGAGCTGGCAAGCGGGCTGGTAGGTGCCGGTCGTATGGCGGAGCCTCAAGATATCGTTAGTCATTTAGCTAATTATTTTAATCAAGAGACTACATTTCCCTTAATAGGCAAGCAAGCACTGGTAACAGCAGGTCCCACTTATGAATTAATAGACCCTGTTCGGTTTATTGGGAATTTCTCTACCGGTAAAATGGGCATTGCCTTAGCGGAAGCGTTGGCAGCTAAAGGAGCTATGGTTACTTTGGTTCTTGGGCCTACACATCTAAACACAACTCATAAAAACATTACTACTGTAAAGGTTAAGTCTGCACAAGAAATGTATGAAGCTTGTATTAACGCCTTTCCTACTTCTGATATTAGCATCTTATCAGCTGCAGTAGCCGACTATCGCCCCAAAGAAATAGCCACAGAGAAAATAAAAAAGAAAGAAGATACGTTAACTATTGAGTTGGTTAAAAACATCGACATCTTAGCTACCTTAGGGATGATGAAAAAAGCGCATCAATTAGTAGTAGGTTTTGCATTAGAAACCACCAATGAACTAGAGAATGCCCTAAAGAAACTTAAAGCCAAGAACGCTGACTTGATTGTATTAAATTCGTTAAATGATGCAGGTGCAGGTTTTGGGCATGATACAAATAAGATAACTTTGTTGAGTGCAGATGGAACACAAATAACACATCCGCTGCAAACTAAACAACAAGCAGCTACAACTATCGTAAATCATCTTGTCAATATTATTCATGCTTAAAAGAATCCTTAGTTTATTATTGCTCCTAGTGGCTACAGCAGGAGTATCCAATGCACAAGAGTTGAACGCAAAAGTAAAAGTGCTTTCTACAGCTATTACGAATGCAGATAAAACAATCTTCACCACAATGGAAAAAGCCATTACGGATTTTATGAATACTCGTAAGTGGACAGAAGATGAGTATGGTGTGAATGAAAAAATAGACTTAAATATACTGATCAATCTTACCTCAAAAAGTAAAGAGGATATTTATAATGCCACGCTTAGTATTCAATCCTCAAGACCCGTGTATAATACTAGTTATACCAGCCCATTGATAAATTATGTAGATAAAGATATTGTGTTTAAATACTCTCAATTTTCACCATTGCAGTTTGATGATAACCGTGTAGTAGGTAGTGATATCATGGCTTCCAATCTTACGGCTATTCTTGCTTACTATGCATATTTAATTATCGGTTTAGATTATGATAGTTTTTCTCCAAATGGAGGGACTCGTTATTTTAATAAAGTACAAAACATTGTAAACAATGCACCCGAACAAGGGAAATCATTACCGGGTTGGAAAGCAGTAGATGGAACCAAAAACAGATTTTGGTTGATTGACCAGTTGATGAACCCTCGTTTTAAAGAAGTGAGGAGTGTATGGTACATGCTTCACCGCAATGGGCTAGATAATATGTATAGCAATCCTCAACAAGCCAACAAAGAAATATTGAGTACCATTGATAAGCTGTATCAGGTAAATAGAGAAAACCCTAGTTCTATCTTAATGCAATTTTTCTTTAATGCTAAGAGTGATGAATATGCTAAAGCTGTAGGCTTGTTGCCAAAAGAGGAACGTGCCCCTTATACCGCTCAACTCGGTCAAATAGATATCCCTAACATTGCCAAATATCAACAACTAAATAAATAATATGGGAAGATGGCGTGTTGTACTTTGCTGTAGTCTTGTAGTATTATTCTCTTGTCAATCCTCCAACAAGCATCAATTATCTGCTACAAAAATGCAAGCAGTTTTAGACGACCTTCATGTGGCGGAAGCTTATAGTGTCCTTATTAATCAAGATAGTGCTCGTAGAGAAACGGAACGTAATGTGGACTCTTTAAAAAAGTATTATCAAATCATCCTTAAACACCACAAAATAACATTTAAGGAATTTGATGAAAGCCTTACTTGGTATAAAAATCATCCACATGAACTGGATAGTATGTATGCAAAAATCATCAACGACTTATCCATTCAAGATGCACAATAACCAATAACACAGCATTAATACAATTTGCCTAATGCCGTGCGAATACGAGCTACGGCTTCTTTTAAATTTTCCATAGAAGTAGCAAATGACAAACGTATGCAGCTGTTACTTCCAAAAGCAGATCCACACACCGTGCTTACATGTGCTTGATGCAGCAAGTACATCGATAGGTCATCATCATTTTGAATTGTAGTAGTACCATCTGTTTTCCCAAAGAAAGAACTCACATCAGGGAAGGCATAAAAGGCACCTGCAGGGTCATTTATTTTGATTCCATCAATCGATCGTAACGCTTCGATAAAGTATTCCTTTCTTTCTTTGAAAGCGGCTACCATTTCATAGGTTGGCTGCAAGTCTGATGTTAAGGCCAACACTGCTGCACGTTGAGCAATAGAGTTAGTACCGGAAGTAAACTGAGCTTGTAGTTTATCACAAGCTTGAATAATAAATTTCGGTGCTGCCATATAACCCAAGCGCCAGCCGGTCATTGCAAATCCTTTTGAAAAACCATTAATAACAATCGTTCTGTCTTTTAATGATGCAAATTGTGCGATGCTTTCATGCTTGCCATTATAATTGATATACTCATAAATCTCATCGCTGATGATGGCAACCTGAGGGTGTTTTTCAAATACCTGTGCTAAGTTTACAAGTTCTTCTTTTGTATAAACACTGCCGGTAGGATTACAAGGTGATGAGAAAATAAACAGTTTTGTTTTAGGAGTAATTGCAGCCTCTAATTGCGCCGGTGTCAGTTTAAAATCCGTTTCAATACCACAAGGCAAGTAGCTTACGATACCTTCTGCCAACTCTACCAATGCACTATATGTAACCCAATACGGAGTTGGAATCAAAACTTCGTCTCCTGGGTTTACTAATGATAAAATAGCATTGGCAAGACATTGCTTGGCTCCGGTTGAGACCATTACTTCTTCAATAGTATACTCAAGATGATTATCACGTTTTAGTTTTGCACATATAGCTTCGCGCAATTCAGGAATACCTACAACGGGCGTATATTTGGTATAACCTTTATCCATAGCTACTACCGCAGCATCTCTAATATGTTTTGGAGTGATAAAGTCAGGTTCTCCTAAGCTTAGGTCAACTATATTAATTCCTTTAGCTCTTAACTCTCGTCCCAACTTAGCCATTTTTAATGTTTGCGGCTCAGAAAAACTATTCAGTCTGTCAGCTATTTGCATGATATATATACTTACGAAAATGAAAGCGCAAAGCTAGCTATATAATCCTTAAAGAGAAACTATAAAAGACAAGAATCTCGTTTTATGGTGCAGCTTTATAATGGATTACGTAGTTTAGTAGGAGAACAAGAAAAGCTTACTATTTACCCTTCCAGATGAATGGAGATTACGATCATCCTAGTTTGCAAGGTTTGAATGGCATTGGTCAATGGCACACTACCATCATGGTGGATTTGATTATTTAATCCTTGGCTTAGCTTAATTTCTGGTGAGAAGATAAAGTTGGGATAATAGAATTCGAACCCAAATCCTAGTTCATATCCATAATCAGCCGGGCTTACTTTTATCCATTCATCTGCCCTTCTGGAGCGTGCATTGGCGGATAAGTCGTAGTCAAATTTTCCTCCAGCCATACCATAAAAACGGAAGTTTTTAATACGGTCACTTTTAAATTTTATTTGAAGCGGAAGATTAACACAAATAGCTTCAATAGAGCGGTCGGCGGTACTATCATTTCTAAAAGTGGTTACAACTCTTTTTTCAGCAAATGACAAGGAAGGAATAAAGCGTAAGTCAAAATATTTATTCAATCTTAAATTTCCCATTAAACCAAGATTAAAGCCCGGACTATATTTCGGTTGAATCTGTAAAAAGGTGTCTTGGTTGGTAAATGACTGTGTGTATTTGATTCTATATTGAGAATAGTTTAGCCCAAAGGTCAACCCGAAATAATAAGGTTTATCGTCATGCTCCGGCATATTAATACGTGAGCGTTGAGCAGATGCTTGAGTAGTCAATAATAGTAATGCTGACAATATAACTATCGGAAGTTGTTGGAGTTTTTTCATCTTAATATTGAAACGCAAGTTGCGAAGATAAAGTATGCAAAGACAAATTTTCGAT
>CALMXV010000300.1 GCA_937871155.1 uncultured Taibaiella sp.
GCCAGGGGCATCGGTTGCGGCACAATTGCTAGCGACTACCTATGCGGCTAACCCTCATCAATACCCCTTCCGTGTGGTATTGGGCGCTCAAAAATATAGTGGGGATGCTACACAACTGGTGGATGGCAATACGCTCTCCCAAAACCGAGTGGCAATAGTAGTGGGCGATACGGTAAATGGTGAAGGAGCTGCTGTAGGCTTATACTTAGGCCGCAGAAGCAAAAGCCCTGTGCAACGCAAAAGTAGCCGAGTGCGTACCGGAGCGTTGAATGTAACTACCGCCTATATAGGAGCTGTGCTTGCTGAGCAATATACGAATACCGACATTGTACACGACAAACAGTTTATAACGTTTAGAACCTTTCCTAATAAGACAGGCTACTTCTTTACCGGCGACCCTGCACGAACTGCAACCACAGACGACTATGCACTGGTGCCGAGAGGAGCGGTGATCGACAAGGCGCAAATATTGGCGTATGCGACGTATGTAAATGAGGTGGACGAAGAGATACCTATTGGTGTGGATGGTAAGATGGAAGCAGGCTATTGCAAATCGCTGGAGCAAGCCATCATCAACCAAATAAATGGCATTATGACTGCCAATAGAGAGATTAGTGGTGTAGAATGCTATGTAGATCCTAACCAAAATGTGCTGAGCAACAATACCGTAAACATTGTACTCCGCATCACCCCGGTAGGGTATGCTTCTACCATTGTAGTGGCTTTAGGCTTTTATAACCCGGCACTTAATTCATAACCTTTAAAAATAACACGAAATGAACTTTTTTGATACCGCCGAATGCGAATGGGCTGATGTAAAGATGCACTTTGCCGGTGCTAGCCCCAAGAAATTATTGGGCTTTTCGTTCAAAGCTTCTAAAGAGAAAGAGGCGATACACGGAGAGGGAGATAAGCCTATTGGCATCCAAAGTGGCAACCGCAGCTATGCGGGTGAGCTGAAGTTTCACAAAGGGGTGCTGGACGACATTAACAAAGCGGCATTACTAGCCGGTGGGAAGGATGCGCTAGATATAGCTGCCGATGTGGTAGTAACCTTTAAAGCCAAAGGAGGCAGACAACTGCAAACCCTTACAGCGGTGAATGTAGAAATTACCGAATATGATTATAACATGCAGCAAGGTGCTAAGAGCATGGAAGTAACCCTTCCAATTGTTTTCCTCGATTTAAAAATCGTTTAAAACACATTTTAACCATGAGCAAAGAACCGTTAATAGGGCAAGCAAGCGAAGAGCAGATAGCGGCGTGGAAGAAACAGTACGGAGCCGTATATATAGTAACCGTTGAAGGGCATGTATGCTATCTGCGAAAGCCGGATAGGAAAATAATAGCCTATGCCAGTACGGTATTGAAGGACAGCCCTTTCCAGTATGTGGAAGAAATATTTAACAACTGCCGTATAGGTGGTAGCGAACTGTTTGACACCGATGACGACTATTTCTTAGCGGCTATGCAGACGGTAAATGAGCTGGTGCAACTAAAGACCGCAGAGATAGTAAAGGCATAAGCGAAACACCCATAGACCCGGAGCGTGACCCTATTGCATGGTTTAATGCGCTGCTCTATTACTACATGCCGGGCTTGGATGTTTCGCAGCTAAGCGATAAGGAGTACTGCTACCTGGTACCGGCACTGCTGAAGATACGGCAAGATGAGGCTAAGTCTTCGTAGATGTATGCAAAAATGCAGCGATAGCTTTAGGAAGCTTTTTGTTTTTGGTAGCATACATTGGCCACCGCAGCGATTAGGAATAGGATTGCTAGAAGCAAAACGAGCCAATAACCCAAGTTGATAAAAGCCGTCCAGCTAGTAAGCACCGCCGCTACGACAGATACAGGGATGCAGGCCTTTCGATAGTGCCACCACGCAAGCATAGCACTATAAGCCATGCCACTGATAGCACCTAAAAAAGCCCCTGCCAAAACGATGAATACTATTGCAGCCATATACTAAAGTTAATAAAAAAAACACTATACGTGAGCAACATTGTAGAATTTGCCATAAAGCTGAAAGACATGATGAGTGGCGGGCTTGTACAATTGACAAGCAATGCTACCAAAAGTATGGGTGGGGTATATAAAGCTATGGAGCATTCGGCAAGGGGTTCACGGCAGTTTAAAAACAGCGTAACCGAACTTGAGAGCCGGCTGAATAGCTTAAACAAAGTACGATTTTCAACTAAGATAGTATCACAATTTAACGAAGCAACACGAGAAGCCAAACGATTAGAACGACAAATAGGCCGGCTTCGCAACGGCTTTGCCTCCGGTGTGGGGGGAAGGGTATCGGCATGGCGCCAAGAATTTGTGCAGGGACTGCCGGGAGGACAGCTACTGTCTAATCCATTGTTGCTTGCCGGCGCTACAATGGGGGGGGCTTGGAAGGCAACACAAGCAGCCATGCAGGCAGGTAAAGATAAAATGCAACTGCAAGTGATGGCCGGAGATGCCCAAGGCAAATCCCTCTATGACCAACTTACCAAATATGCTACAGATACCGTTTTCGGGACGGAGGTTTATGGGCACGCATCTAGCATGCTGGGAGCAGGGCTGAAAGCCGAAGAGGTAATGCCTATGATGAAGATGCTGGGAGATGTGAGTATGGGAGACAGTAATAAACTGGATGGTCTTAGCTACGCTATATCACAGGTAAAGGGAGCCGGGGTACTAAGAGGGCAGGAGAAAATACAATTAGAAAATTCAGGGTTTTATCCGTTGCAGCAGATCATGAAAAAGACCGGAGAAACTTTCCAAGAGGTGAGTAAGCGGATGGAGGAGGGTAAGATTTCCTTTCAGGAAG
>CALMXV010000301.1 GCA_937871155.1 uncultured Taibaiella sp.
GACCCTAATTCACCTCCGGGCTCAAACCTTACACCTGGTGGTAACATAGCACATTGGTCGGAAACAGATTTTATCAACACGTTCAGAACCGGCAAGACTCCGGAAGGGAAAGAACTTATTGCTAAGTTTATGCCTTGGAAAGCTATCAGCAACTATCCGGATGACCACTTGGCGGCTATATATCAATACTTGAAATCATTACCTAAAAAAGAAACAGGCTATAAATAAGCAGCTACTAAACTCGATTATTACGAATAAAGGCTGTAAGTGTAATTACCTACAGCCTTTGTTATTAAAAAAAGAAAAACTCAGTTTACTTTTTAATAGCCGCAATACCCGGCAATTCTTTCCCTTCAAAAAACTCCAATAATGCACCACCACCGGTTGATACGTAACTTACCTTTTGTTGGTAGCCGAATTTGTTTACCGCAGCCACACTATCACCACCACCCACTAATGAATAAGCTCCATTTTGAGTAGCTGTTGCAACTGCATCTGCGATACATTTAGTACCATGTTGGAATTTTTCCATTTCAAAAACACCCATAGGACCATTCCACAATATGGTTTTAGAATTTTTAATCACATTGGCAAAGCTTTCACAAGCCAAACCGCCAATATCTAAGCCCATCCATCCATCTGGAATTTCTGTATTGATAGCTGCTGAAGTATTTGCATTATTGTCAAACTTATCTGCAATGATACTGTCTTGAGGAAGATGAATTTGAACTCCTTTTTGTTTGGCTTTATCAAGCAAGGATAACGCCATATCCAATCGTTCTTCTTCGCAAAGAGACGTTCCAATTTTACCGCCTTGTGCTTTGTAAAAAGTATATGCCATTCCACCACCAATGATAATGTCGGTCGCTTTTTCAAGAAGGTTTTCAATTATCAAAATCTTATCAGATACTTTTGCGCCTCCGATAATAGCTGTAAAAGGTTTTTGAGAAGTATGCAATACTTGTTCTCCTGCATTGATTTCTGCTTCCATCAATAGACCAAACATTTTATTGCTTGCTTCAAAATTATTAGCAATGATAGCTGTAGAGGCATGGGCACGATGAGCCGTACCGAATGCATCATTTACATATACCTCGCCTAGCTTCGCTAATTTCTGTGCAAAAGCTTCATCCCCTTTTTCCTCTTCTTTGTAATAACGAAGATTGTTGAGCAACAATACTTCACCTGCTTTTAATTGTTGGGCTTGTTGCATTGCTTCATCGCTGATTGCATCTTCGGCAAACTGTACCGGTTTCCCAAGTAGCGTTGCTAAATGAGTAGCAACAGGTGCTAAGGTGAAATCAGCAAGGGTTAAATGGGGTTTCTTAGCCATGTCTTTAGCCGGACGACCAAGATGGCTCATCAACACAACACTTCCTCCATCCTGCAGAATTTTATTAATTGTTGGCAAGGCTGCTTTGATGCGGGTATCATCGGTAATATTTCCTTCCTTTAAAGGCACATTGAAATCTACACGTACGATAGCACGTTTACCTGAAAAATTATAATTACTGAATTGGCTCATAATAAAATTACTTGTTTTAATAAAAAGAAAACGCCACCAATTGGTAGCGTTTGTGTTAGGAAAAACTATTTATTTAATGATACCTGCGAAATATTTTACCGTACGTACCAATTGAGATACATAACTCATTTCATTGTCATACCAACTAACAGTTTTTACGATTTGAGTATCTCCAACTGTGATTACTTTAGTTTGTGTAGCATCAAATAATGAACCAAATGATGTGCCGATGATATCAGTACTTACGATTTCATCTTCATTGTATCCAAAGCTTTCATTGCTTGCTGTTTTCATTGCAGTATTTACATCTTCAGCAGTTACTTTTTTGCCAAGAACTGTAACTAATTCCGTTAATGAACCGGTAATAGTTGGAATTCTTTGTGCGCCGCCATCTAATTTTCCTTTTAGTTCAGGTAAAACTAAACCAATTGCTTTAGCAGCACCTGTAGAGTTAGGAACGATATTGGCAGCCGCAGCACGTGCACGACGTAAGTCTCCTTTAGGATGTGGAGCATCTAAAGTATTTTGGTCATTAGTATAAGCGTGGATGGTAGTCATAGAACCTGCAAGGATTCCGAAGCTATCGTTCAATACTTTAGCCATAGGAGCAAGGCAGTTTGTGGTACAAGACGCACAACTGATGATGGTTTCACTACCATCAAGTATCTGATGGTTTACATTAAAAACAACAGTTTTTAAATCGCCGGTAGCCGGTGCAGAAATAACTACACGTTTAGCACCTGCAGTGATATGTGCTTTTGCTTTTTCAGCATCGGTAAAGAAACCGGTACATTCCAAAACTACATCTACTTGATGTTGTCCCCATGGAATTTGAGCAGGGTCTTTCTGAGCATAGATTTTGATTTCATTTCCATTTACGGTGATAGAATCAGCACCACTAGTTACTGTTTCGTTGAAGCGACCTTGTGCGCTATCATATTTTAATAAATGGGCTAAAACATCCGGTTGGGTAAGGTCATTGATAGCTACTACATCAATACCTTCTAGGTTGTGAATTTGGCGAAATGCAAGACGACCTATGCGTCCAAAACCATTAATGGCAACTTTTACTGTACTCATTTTTTATTGTTTTTGGGGAATGATTTTTATAAAATTGATGGCAAAGGTAAGGGTTATTAATTTATTAGTCATAACTGATAAATTTTGTATTAGAGAGTTGAAAAAAACAAAAAATAAAAATGTTAGTCTTTATACGTAATTGTAAAATTTAAAATATAATTATTGGTAAATTTGAAACATGAACTGCCCACCCTTTTAAAATATGATACCTGGTTGAGTGTGTTGTTTTAATATTTACATTCAAACTAGGAGTTTTCTTTTAATATATTTTAAAACATTCTAAAATCTATAGTCATGAAACAGAAAATAACTTGCATTTATGCTAGACAATTTACTATGACTTGTTTTTTGCTGATAGCAATTTTTATAAAGTCAAATAGTCAACCCGTTAATTTTAACATCCTTTCTTGCACACAAGTTTCTTATCAAAGTCCTTTTCATCGGCCGTTTTCAAATGACTTTGAGCTTAATTTTTCTTATTCAAATTTAACGTCAAATACTCCTTACTTTTTAAATGCTTACATAAGACAACCCTTTACCAATAATCAGGATTGGATTGTTCAAAATATTTTGCTGGATACGTTTTCCGGTGTTAGAGAATTGACTTACACCATGAAATTGGGTTCATTGGGTTATATAGATTTAGTACCCGTTAATATTCTAGATATTGCATATTTTATTACAGATACAGTAATGTATGCTCCCATAAGTGTACCTCCAACAGCATATAATCCTTTACCGGTTTCTACTTCAATTTGGGATTGGGGAAGTGGTCATAGAATCGATAGTATTTTACAGTCATTAAACTTATTACCTCCAAATGATTTCCTTAAAAAGGATTCGTTACGTAGTGTAACAAGAGGATGCCATATGCCCAATTTAGATTTAGATTCTTCTAAACATAATCCTA
>CALMXV010000302.1 GCA_937871155.1 uncultured Taibaiella sp.
GACACCAATAGGCGTAGAAGGGGCGGCATCGCCGCTTTCAACAATTACCGTGATAGCCTTTGCGGTAATACCTTTTACTTGTTTCTTTTTGTGTTCCGGCATTAACGGTGAGTTGTCTTCAAACCACTGTGCATTTTTTGCAATAGCAGCAATACGTTTTGTGGCTTCCATATCTTTCATAGATACCACACTTTCATAGCTTCCTTTTTTACCAATCGGGTCAAGATATACTTCAATAAATCCATTCACCACATCCAAGCGAGAGGCGGTGTCTTGTGCCCAAGCGATGCTATAATCATCAAAGGTTTTAAGGTCGCCGGTACGATAGAATTGAATGAGTAAATCCAACGCTTTCTTTTGCTGAACGTTTTCTGCTACGGCACTTGCTTTTTCTAGCCAACCTATGATTTTCTCAATAGCAGATGAATACATGCCTCCTACTTTCCATACTTTTTCTACAACGGCACCATTTTCTTTTAGGGTTTTGCTATTCAGCCCCCAGCTAGGAGCATTATAGCTAGTATCCATTTTTCCATAAAAATCTTCTACTTCTTTTTGTGTTACGTTTTCGTAAAAGTTGACTGAAGAAGCTTTTACATTGTCTATGTTGGCTCTTAGATCCACCAATTTAGGTTCTACTTTAGGGTCGTAAAGGATGGGTTTAATTTTTGCCCAAAAGACATCAACGGTTTCGCCATTTTCTAATGGCAATTGAGCTGCATCGCTGTTTTTTATTATGTCAGCAAAATATTCCGAACGGCATTGAGGGAAGAATTTTTCGTTGCCGTAATGATGATGGTTGCCACTGCTAAACCAAAACTGTGCACAGTATTCTTCAAATTTTTTCCACTCATCCGTATTTTTATCTCCTTTATAACTTGTATAAACTGCATCTAAGGTTTTGCGAAGCATCAATCCATACTTACTTTTTTGGTCGTATAGGATATCGCGTCCACAAAGTGCGGCTTCATAGAGATAATAAGCCATTTCTTTTTGCTGTGCCGTCAGTTCATTCCAGCCAGGTATTTGATAGCGCAACATTTGAATATCTGCAAAAGCTTCTGCTTCTACTTTGAAATTTTCGTCATAGCCATCAGCTACGACTAGGGCATTGAGGGTATCCTTGTCAGAAGCGCCGTTGCCGGCATTGTTGTTACAAGAAGTCATTAAAGACTGCATGCCTATTAAAGCCATCATATAAATTGAATATTTCTTCATGATAAAAATTAAAAAATGAAAAAGAGGATAAAAGTAAGGCTTTAGAAAGGAACAAAAGGGGGGATTTTGGAGCGTAAGTGAATCGAAAAATTTAGTTGTAAAATCAAGCTTCTATTTATTGAAGCTCTTTCAAATTTTGCTTTCCAAATACCTATATTGGTAGTAAAGAATGTACTCATGAAAACCCTCGTTGGCCTTTGCTTCAAAACTTCGACAAGCACTTTATATTTTAGTTAAGATATAAATTCTCCTTCATATAGTATCCATCTATCTATGAGAATATTTAAACTTGTATTTTACCCAATGCCCTTTAACTTTGCAGCTTCAGCGAATTTCTATGCAGCAATTACTATTATCTGTAGATCAAAGCACTCCGATTAACTATTTACCTATTGTACTACAACTTGCAATAGCTATAGTGACGGTTATCCTTATGTTGGGCGTATCTTATTTGCTAGGTCCTAAACGACAAACTTCTGATAAGCTTATCAATTTTGAAAGCGGTATCCCCTCTATCGGCAATGCTCGCCAACCCATAGCTGTCAAGTATTTTCTGGTTGCTATCTTATTTGTGTTGTTTGATGTGGAAGTTATCTTCTTCTATCCTTATGCGGTTAATTTTAGAGAGCTAGGGACAGAAGGCTTTTATGCAGTAGTGTTATTCATTACTTTTTTCTTGTGTGGATTTATCTATGTTATCAAGAAAGGAGCGCTTAAATGGGAGGATTAAACTAAAGAGCATTTGCTCAAAATGAAGCATATTTAAAATAGAAGAGAAAATATTAAAACTAGTAATGAGACCTGTTCAATATAATACCAATACCAAAGTGAAAATGGTGGATCTTCCTGAAGGCTATGCCGGGGAAGGTTTTTATGCTACCTCCTTTGATAAAGTAGTCGGCTTAGCAAGAAAAAACTCTTTGTGGCCCTTGCCCTTTGCTACCTCTTGTTGTGGCATCGAGTTTATGGCTACCATGGCTTCCCATTATGACTTAGCACGTTTTGGTAGTGAACGTATGGGCTTTACACCTCGTCAATGCGATATGCTTTTAGTGGCAGGCACTATTTCTAAAAAACTAGGACCTATTCTTCGTCAAGTATATATCCAAATGGCAGAGCCACGCTGGGTAGTAGCTATTGGTGCTTGTGCTAGTTCGGGAGGTATATTTGATAGTTATTCCGTATTGCAAGGCATTGACCAGATAATACCCGTTGATGTATATGTGCCGGGTTGTCCTCCACGTCCGGAAGGGATTTTGGATGGCATCTTAAAACTACAAGAATTGGTAGGGAATGAAAGCTTAAGAAGGCGTACCAGCGACCAATACAAAGCTTTGATGGAAAGTTACGGTATCAAATAAAAACCTATTATTAAGCATGAACTACGATAAAATCCAAGAAAAACTGACTGCTAAATTTGGCGAACAAGTAAGCTACGAAATACTGTATGATATGCTGAACGTAACCATTCCTGCGGAGATGAATTTAAAAACGATGCAGTTTTTGTATGATGATGAAGAGATGCGTTTCCGTTTCTTAACCGACCTCACCGCCAATCATTTTCCGGAAAATAAAGGGAAGGAATTACAAGTAATCTATCAACTACATAGCTTAGAAAACAACATCCGCCTACGATTGAAAGTAACCGTGCCTATTGAAACTCCTGATGTATATACCGCTACCAGCTTATATCCCGGTGCCAATTGGATGGAACGTGAAACTTATGATTTCTTTGGGGTCAATTTTGTAGGGCATCCCAACTTGAAACGAATACTGAATGCAGAGGATATGGATTATTTCCCCCTAAGAAAAGAATATACCCTCGAAGACCCACAACGTACGGATAAAGATGATGAAATGTTTGGGCGATAATCAATAAGAATGTTTAAAAAAAATATTAGAAATAGTTCATCGACAAAAACCTTTTGCTTACTAGAAATAAATAGCCACCATGACTGAAGAAGTAACGAAATCACAACATCATCATATACAACTTTCGGAAGAAGGCTTGGTGAAGCAAAGTACAACGCTGAACCTTGGCCCGACGCATCCGGCAACGCATGGTATCTTTCAAAACATACTAGAAATAGATGGTGAGCGAGTGTTGAGCTCCGAGCAAGAACTAGGTTATATCCATCGTGCCTTTGAAAAAATTGCCGAACGCCGCCCTTACTATCAAGTAACTCCACTTACCGATCGATTAAACTACTGTTCAGCGCCTATCAATAATATTGGCTGGCATTTGACGGTAGAAAAGCTGTTAGGTATCCAAACTCCGAAGCGTGTTGATTATCTACGTGTCATTATTATGGAACTAGCGCGTATTGCAGATCACGTGGTTTGTAATTCGGTAATAGGTGTGGATACCGGAGCCCTAACCGGCTTTACTTATGTATTCCAACTTAGAGAAAAGATATATGAAATTTGGGAAGAGATTTGTGGCTCCCGTTTGACTACCAATATTGGTAGATTTGGAGGCTTTGAGCGCAACTTCACTCCGGCAGCTTGGGAAAAATTAGATGCGTTCTTAAACATTTTTCCGGTAGCAATAAAAGAATTTGAAGATCTACTCGTCCGCAATAGAATCTTTATGGAACGCTGTATGGGCGCAGGTCCACTTACCGCAGAAATGGCATTAAAATATAGTGTTACCGGACCCAACTTACGTGCAGCAGGTGTAGATTATGATGTACGTGTCGCACAGCCTTATAGCTCTTACGAAGATTTCACCTTCAAGATACCAGTAGGTACTACGGGTGATGTATATGACCGTTTCATGGTGCGCCAAGCAGAGATGCGAGAAAGCCTTAGCATCATTTATCAAGCCTTAGACAAGCTGAAGGACCTTGACCCATCTGTATATCATGCAGACTTGCCTGAATACTATCTTCCTAATAAACAAGATGTATATACCAAGATGGAAGCACTAATCTATCACTTTAAAATAGTGATGGGTGAAATCAATATCCCTAAAGGCGAAGTATATCATGCTGTAGAAGGTGGTAATGGCGAAGTGGGTTATTATGTTATCAGCGATGGAGGCCGCACGCCTTATCGGGTACACTTCCGTCGTCCATGTTTCATCTATTACCAAATATTCCCTGAGATTATTAAGAACGGTTTATTGAGTGATGCGATTGTAACCTTGAGTAGCTTGAATGTAATTGCAGGTGAACTGGATGCCTAAAAAAAGATTAAGTAAACATTAAAAAAGTAAAGCATTGAATATTCAATTTACTGCTGAAAAGCTGGAGAAAGTAAAAGAAATCATCGCACGCTATCCGGAAGGGAAGCAGAAAAGTGCGTTGATACCTGTGTTGCATTTGGCGCAAGGGGAATTTGGAGGTTGGCTGGACGTGCCTGTAATGGATTATGTAGCCGGCTTACTACAACTGAACCCTATTGAAGTATATGAAGTGGCTACTTTCTATACCATGTTCAACATGAAACCCGTTGGAAAATATGTATTAGAAGTATGCCAAACAGGACCTTGTATGATTTGTGGCAGCGATCAAATTATAGAGCATATCAAAAACAAACTAGGTATAAAAGCAGGAGAAACCACACCGGACGGTTTGTTTACCTTAAAGCCCGCAGAGTGTTTAGGAGCTTGTGGTTATGCACCTATGATGCAGCTTGGAAAATATTATAAAGAACATTTGACGATTGAAAAAGTAGATGCTATTCTTGATGAGCTAAGAGCGGCGGCTACCAATTAATTTTTACTTGGAGTAAACAAGTAGTTTTAACAAAACAAGATTCTCATTCTTCAAAAAAAATATAAGATGATAAAGAAGTTCCAATCCAAAATAAACCTAAAGCTAAGTCTAGTATTTGCAGTTTTTGTTTTGTGCATTTCTTGGAATGAAGCTGCGGCACAAAAGAATAAAACTCCAGCAACTAAAAAACAAGAACAGCCTAAACCAAGCAATAGGAAACAAAAAATCATTGATGCTTGCAATCAGCTAGACCAAGCCTTTGTAAAGAAAGATTACGAACAGCTGTTTGCTCTTCTGAGCGATGACCTACAAATCACACATACCAACGGAATGGTAGAACAAAAGCCGGAAATCATTGAAAACTTAAGAAACGATATTCTTCAATATGCTTCGATGGTAACTACCCTTTTTAATAATGTAGAATTTGGTGGAGATGGTGCAGTAGTAAATCGTGAATGTAAAGTTACAGGCACCTTACATGGAGAAGCTTTTAAAGAAAGTTTTAGAACTAAAGAATTTTGGGTATTTAGAAATAATCAATGGCAATTGATGAAGAAAGAAAATACCTCAATCAAATAATATTTCGAGAAGGCGATTGCTTTCCATTTTATATTTTGACATAATTACAATGAAACTACTATTAGCTAAAGCAGATATTCCCAATATACGCTCTTACGAGGTTTGGAAAGCCAATGGCGGCTATGAATCCGTAGAGAAGGCAATGAAGATGACGCCCGAAGATATCTTGGAGGAAGTGAAAAAAAGTGGACTGAGAGGTCGTGGTGGTGCAGGCTTTCCTACAGGGATGAAGTGGAGCTTTATTGCCAAGCCGGAAGGCGTACCAAGACATTTAGTAGTCAATGCCGACGAATCTGAGCCGGGCACTTTTAAAGACCGCTATCTGATGGAGTTCTTACCGCATTTATTTATTGAAGGGATTATTATCTCCTCTTTTGCATTAGGCTCTAATACCAGCTATATCTATATCCGTGGGGAGTATGCTTGGATACCCGATATTTTAGAAGCAGCCATTGATGAAGCAAAAGCTGCGGGCTATCTAGGCAAAAATATCTTAGGTACCGGCTTCGACTTAGAAATATACGTACATCGTGGTGCCGGTGCTTATATCTGTGGCGAAGAAACCGCCTTGATAGAAAGTATTGAAGGAAAGCGTGGGAATCCACGTATCAAACCTCCGTTCCCTGCGGTTCAAGGACTTTGGATGCGCCCAACCGTGGTGAACAATGTAGAGTCTATTGCTGCTGTTAGTCCTATTATTACAATAGGTGGTGAAGCGTATGCAAAGATTGGTGTAGGTCGTTCTACGGGTACAAAATTAATCTCAGCATGTGGCAACATCAACAAGCCTGGAGTTTATGAAATAGACATGACGATTTCGGTAGAAGAATTTATCTATAGCAACGAATACTGTGGAGGCATTCCTAACGGGAAACGATTGAAAGCTTGCATTCCCGGAGGGTCTTCAGTACCTATTTTACCAGCTAATTTATTGCTGAAAACGGCTAAGGGCGAACCACGAATGATGAACTATGAAAGTTTATCTGATGGAGGCTTTCAAACAGGCTCAATGATGGGTTCCGGTGGTTTTATTGTTTTGGACGAAGACCAATGTGTGGTAAGACATACCTTAAGCCTTGCACATTTTTATATGCACGAAAGTTGCGGTCAATGTAGCCCTTGTAGAGAAGGCACCGGATGGATGTATCGCATCTTGAAAAATTTAGAATATGGCAAAGGTCAAATGAAAGATATAGACCTACTTTGGGATGTACAACGTAGAATTGAAGGCAATACTATTTGTCCATTAGGAGATGCGGCAGCATGGCCGGTGGCAGCAGCAATTCGTCATTTTAGAGATGAATTTGAATGGCATGTAACGCATCCGGAAGAAGCTCAACAACGCAATTTTGGATTAGCTCATTATGCAGACCCTTTAGAAGTAATTGTATAACCAAAAGAGAAACTTAGTAATAAAAAAACATCAGAAAAGCTTCTAACCAAGATAAACGATAATGGCTCACTACAATGAAAAGAGGAACTACCAATTTTCAATGTGAAAAAAAATAAACCATGAGTGATATTCAAAAATTTAAAGTAACCATAGATGGCATCACCATAGAAGTAGCTCCGGGTACGACTATAGTAGATGCTGCGCGAATGATTGGTGGCGATTTAGTTCCGCCCACCATGTGTTATTATTCTAAGCTGAAAGATACCGGAGGAAAATGCCGTACTTGTTTGGTAGAAGTAAGTAAAGGTTCTGAGAAAGACCCTAGACCCATGCCTAAGCTAGTAGCTAGCTGCCGCACCACAGTGATGGATGGTATGGAAGTGAAAAGTATAACGAGTGATAAAGTAATTGATGCACGAGAAGGGGTTACTGAATTTTTATTAATCAATCACCCGATGGATTGCCCTGTTTGCGACCAAGCCGGTGAATGTAAATTACAAGACTTAAGCTACGAACATGGTGATGAAGGTACAAGGACAGAGTTTGTACGCCGCACATTTGAGCCGGAAGATTTAGGTCCTTATATTCAGCTGAACATGAATCGCTGTATCATGTGCTATCGTTGTGTATTTGCAGCAAAACAGTTGTGTGATGTAAGAGAACATGGTGTATTGAATCGTGGTTGGGATTCTCAAATCAGTACCTATATAGGCCAAGCACTAGATCATGAAATGGTAGGGAATGTAATAGACGTATGCCCTGTAGGCGCCTTGACTGATAAGACCTTTAGATTCAAAAATCGTGTGTGGTTTACCAAACCGGTAGATGCTCATAGAGAGTGTGATACCTGCTGTGGCGAAGTAAGGCTCTGGATGAGAGGGGAAGAAGTATATCGGGTTACTGCTCGTAGAGACGAATATTGGGAAGTATTTGAAGCATCGAATGGTAAGACAGGGTGGGTATGTAATACTTGTCGTTTTCACAAAAAGAAAGCATCAGATTGGGTAATAGAAGGGCCTGCTAAAATCAACCGTCATAGTGTCATCACTCAAGGACATTACATTGGTGCCACCAATCCTCAAGAAAACTTAATCAATGAGGTCATCGGTAAAGCTCCCAAACTTTTATTTGATATCCACAGTCAAAGTGATGTGAACCGGACAGAGATAGAACTATCGAAGATAAGTGGTCCGGCACATGCAGATGATTTCTTACCGAATCAAAAAATAGATCAAGAACGACTGCTTGAAGTGAGTAGGAAGAAATAAAAAGTGTTTTTAAAAAATCATTCCATTACAAAACCGTCTCAGTGGTATTTACTGAGACGGTTTACTTTTTAGAGGAAAAAATTAATAAAGAGGTAAAAGTTTGTTTGAATTTAGTTTTTTACAAATCGAGTACTATACAGTTCATTTTCGGTTACTAACTTAACGAAGTAAATACCACTACTTAATGAATTGAGATCTATTTTTATCTTTGAAAGGTTATTGGCTGAATGTCGAGACAATGTTTTACCCATGATATCTGTAATGTGTATCGTAGCATTCTTAACATGATGGCTAAGCTCTACCATAATATAGTCTGTAGCAGGATTAGGGGTTATGGATTTTATAGAAATCATTGACGAAACAGATTCATTGATGGCAATCACATTACTATAAGTAGTTTGTCCATTTAGGTCTATTTGTTTGAGACGGTAATAGTTCGTTCCATCCAATGGTTGTTCGTCAAGGTAGTTATATTTGTTGGTTCCAATAAAAGCTATATCCTGATTTTTCGCAGGTACAAAGGCTATAGAATTAAAAAGAACAGCATCTTGTGATCGTTCTAATTCAAATCCTTTATTATTAGATTCATTTTCTGTTTCCCATTCGAGGTGATTTTTCTTATTTATTTTTTTACCGGAGAAACTTACTAGGTTAATGGGTAAAGGATTGGTGCCATACTGAGCTGAAAATGCTAGTCTAAAATTGCCACCACTCACACTACTCAAGTCAACCCATGGCCCTGTAGCGCTGCCTAAATAAAAGGTCTTTCTTCGATTGTACGGAAGCTCCCATTCGCATAATACATTCATATTTGTAGCAGATTTTTGACGTACAGCAATATAAAAATCACCAGTAACTTGTACAGTACTTGGTAATAGAATAGAAGTAAATCCACTAGATGAAGGAGTGAAGGTAGCGGATGTATATACAGGTGTTGTTCCTGGTGCACCACCAACACCATTATCTTCATAAACAAGTACAGCTACTGGCGCAGGAGTTAATACTGATGTAAAACCAATTGATTGAACAAATTTGACTCCTGTATTCTTAACCTTTACTGCAAACTGCCCATTATTAGTAGTACCAATACTACTTGAGAAAGTTGAGTTAGAAGGAAAATGTTGATAAGATATAAAATCAGCAAGTGCCTCTTGAGGTAAGCTAATGCTATTGTTGGTAGTGTCTTGGTCGCCAGTTTGTGCTACTGAAATAGTTACTGTTTCCAAGCCAGAGCTGGATGGTAAAAATGCGGTAAAACTAACAAGCTCAGTATCTCCAGTTGCGAGGCTAGGTATCGTTTGTGTATTCGTAAAAGAATTGGCCCCACTAATTGTGAGGGTAACAGGGATGTTGGTAGCAATAGTAGAGCCTAAGTTACTGATAAGAGCTGAGGTTACTTGAGCATCATGATTTGTTGGAGCTTGACCATAGGAATAAACTGTTGTCACAGCAATATCAGTGGTAATAGGAGTAGGACTAAAACGAAAGGTAGTGCCACTTGAAGGTTTGTTCGTATTGAAGTATTCTAATACTCTAGTAAAGTTTATCGAAGTAGCAGTATCTATTACAACAAGCATTGGAGGAAGTGCAGTAGTTCCCACTCCTCTTAGTCCGATGCTTGCACCACCACTACTAGTACTTACGGTACTTGCAAGCGGACTATATACAAAATCGATGATGTTTGTAGTTTCATATAATTTCAACTGAAATGAAATGGCAGCAGTCGCAGCATTATAATCCCATTTTGCATTTGCCCATTCTATGGTCAATACACGTGAAGGAGCAGTGCCTGTCAGTTCATATTTGATATTTGATGTAGTTTGTAAATCCAAATCATCCCATAGTGGAGCTATGAGTGGTCGATTAGCTGCAACAGCAGTATAGCCTGTGCTGGAATTATATAAATGGGGTCCGGAATTTAAGCTGTTGTTCCAATAGCCACCACCTGTTGTAAAGCCAGTACCTAATGAGATAAAGCCATTAGAGTTTATATTAAAAGATGAGTAGCTTACACCATTAAAGTCAAAAGTAAATCCAATTGGAATTCCATTAGCAAACCCTTCATCAAAATTATTATAGCCTGTGACTGCCGTTAAAGTTGGTGATGTGCCTACTGCAATAGGTGTATAGGTTGCGGAAAGTTTACTAACCGTATAATTTACTTGTGCATGTGAAACACTAGCAATTACTAGTATCCATAAAATTAAGTTGAGTTTTTTCATACTAATATTTTTGATTTATCAATTGAATTTATTCCTGCAAATTGTTGCTGAATTCAAATAAGCTGCATGAAGATAAAAACATATTTGATAATTGAAATTATAAATTTTTGAGCAAGAGATGTCATATAACTACATCTAGCAATATTGCATTGATGAGAATTGTTGAATATATTTAAAATAAACCTCTAAATAAGGATACATCTACTGTATAACTCCTCCTTCTGTAATCCTAGAAATTCAGTTATTTTGTTACTATCGAATTACAGAAAGAAAACGTGCACATGAAATTTTCCCATTTACACAATCATACCCAATTTTCCTTATTAGACGGTGCTTCCAGTATTGCAAGACTGTATAAAAAAGCTATTGATGATGAAATGCCCGGCATGGCTATTACCGACCATGGCAACATGTTTGGCGTGTTTGAATTTGTTTCTCAAGCTTGGAAAAACAAAAAACAAGTAGGCACCACTGAAGAGGGCAAACCCATAGAAGAACCGGTAGTAAAGCCTATCGTCGGTTGCGAATTTTACTTAGTAGAAAACAGACATAAAAGACAATTTTCAAAAGAAGATAAAGATCGTCGCTTCCATCAATTGTTTCTAGCAAAGAATGAAACCGGTTATAAAAACCTAGTGAAGCTTTGCTCCCTAGGCTATATGGAAGGGCTGTATGGAAAGTATCCAAGGATAGATAAAGAACTTGTTGAACAATATCATGAGGGACTTATAGCTACTACATGCTGTATCGGAGCATCTGTACCAAAAGCCATTTTGCAAAAAGGGGAAGAAGCTGGTGAAGCTGAATTTCTTTGGTGGTTGAAATTGTTTGGAGATGATTTTTATGTAGAGTTCCAACGACACGGCATACCGGAACAAATCAAAGTGAACGAAGTATTAGTGAAGCTTGCCAAGAAATATAATGTCCCCATTATTGCCTCCAATGATTCGCATTATGTAGATGAGAAAGACAGCGAAGCCCATGAAATTTTGCTATGCATCAATACGGGTGAAAAGCTAAGTACGCCTACCAGTAAAGAATTTTCTGACGATGATGAAAATCGACCTAAGAACACACGATTCTCTTTCTTCAACAATCAGTTTTTCTTTAAGAATACAGCGCAAATGACAGAGTTGTTTAGCGATTTGCCCGAAGCTATAGAAAACACACAGTTGATAGTGGATAAGGTAAAGCCATTAAAATTAGAGAGAGAAATATTACTACCACATTTCAAAGTACCTGATGCTTACAATAATGACCAAGATGCTTTTCTCGAACACTTAACTTGGAAAGGAGCACAAGAACGTTATTTGGAAGGGTTGACGCCGGAGATAGAAGAGCGTATCCGTTTCGAATTGTTTACCATCAAGACGATGGGTTTTGCTGGATACTTTCTTATCGTAGCCGATTTTATCAATCACGGAAAAGATATAGGGGTGTTTGTAGGTCCCGGTCGAGGTTCTGCTGCAGGCTCTGTAGTTGCTTATTGTACCGGAATCACCAATATCGACCCAATAAAATATAAACTTCTATTTGAACGTTTCTTAAATCCGGAACGTAAGAGCATGCCCGATATCGATACCGATTTTGATGATGAGGGAAGACAGAAAGTGATAGACTATGTAGTAAAAAAATATGGGAAAAATCAAGTAGCACATATCGTTACCTATGGCACCATGGCAGCAAAGATGTCTATCAAAGATGTGTCGCGCGTATTAGAATTGCCTTTGGCAGATGCTAACAGTCTTGCCAAACTAGTGCCTGATAAGCCGGGCATCTCATTGAAACGTGTGCTACATGCACCATTGAAAGGAGATAATAGTCTTGAAACTAAAGAAGGATTGATTGCAGAAGATCTTTCCAATGTGGAGCTCATCCGTGAACAATACAATAACGAAGCACTCTTACAATCTAAAGTATTGCATGAAGCAGAAGTGTTGGAAGGCTCAGTAAGAAATACAGGTATTCATGCAGCGGGTATTATCATTGCGCCCAAAGACCTTTCTGAACTATTGCCAGTAAGCGCTAGTAAGGATGTAGAATTGTTGATTACACAATTTGAAGGAAACATTATTGAGAATGCCGGCGTTATCAAAATGGACTTTCTTGGCTTAAAGACGTTAACCATATTGAAGGATGCCTTAGCCTTAATCAAAAGAAATTTTAACATTGATATTGACCTTAACAACTTACCGCTTGATGATAGAAAGACCTACGAACTATATCAACGAGGCGAGACTAACGGAACATTCCAGTTTGAAAGCCCTGGAATGCAGAAATACTTAAGAGAACTAAAGCCGGATAAATTTGACGACTTGATTGCTATGAATGCTTTATATCGTCCCGGACCAATAGAGTATATACCCAATTTTATCAAAAGAAAACATGGACAGGAAGTCATCACTTACGACCTGGCTGAAATGCAAGAATATTTGGAAGAGACGTATGGTATCACCGTCTATCAAGAACAAGTGATGTTGCTATCTCAAAAGCTGGCAGGCTTTAGCAAGGGAGATGCCGATGTACTTCGAAAAGCAATGGGTAAAAAGCAAAAGGAAGTGCTCGATAAGATGAAGAGTAAGTTTGTAGCTGGTGCTAAAGAAAAGGGACATGCTGAAAAAACACTTGATAAAATATGGACCGACTGGGAAGCTTTTGCACAATATGCCTTTAATAAATCACACTCTACTTGTTATGCTTTTGTAGCTTATCAAACAGCCTATCTTAAATCACACTATCCTGCAGAGTTTATGGCAGCGGTTCTCAACAGCCAAAATAGTATTGAGAAAATCACCTTCCATATGGAAGAATGTAAACGTATGGGCATTGAAGTACTAGGACCGGATGTCAATGAAAGTTTGAAAGGCTTTTCGGTACCCAAAGAAAATGTAATACGCTTTGGATTGAATGCGATTAAAGGCGTGGGTGAAGCGGCAGTAGAAGACATCATAGCTGAAAGAGAAGCGAATGCCAACTACCTGAATATTTTTGAATTTATAAAAAGAACCAATCAGCGAACCGTCAATAAGCGAAGCATAGAAAGTCTTGCATTAGCAGGAGCTTTTGACAACTTTAGAGAACTGCATCGTGCCCAGTATTTCTTCGCACCATCTACCGACCCTGTATCGGGTGTAGAGCGTTTAGTACGTTTTGGTAATCAGTATCAATCTAGCAATGCTATGACCGCCAATACACTTTTTGGAGCGGCTCATATGCCTGAAGTAAAGCCTCCAACAATGCCTGATTGCCCACGGTGGACCATCATTGAGCAATTGGATAAAGAAAAAGAAGTTGTTGGGATTTATTTGAGTGCTCATCCTTTAGATGGCTTTAAATTCGAAATGGATAATTATGGATTTACACCAATAGCAAACATTGAGCAATACAAAGAAAAAACGATTCGTCTTGCTGGATTCATTACGGATGCTGGACATTTGACCACTAAAAAAGGAGCTCCTTTTGGAAAGATTGTGTTGAACGATTATTCCGGTAGCTTTGAAATACCCTTCTGGAATGAGAACTATGTGAAGTATGGAAATTATATTCAGAATGGACAATTAATCATGGTACAAGGGGTATATAAAGAGCATAAGTATCGCTCGGGTGTGATGGAATTTCATATACAAAACATCAGTCTGCTAGATGATGTAAGAAGAATATTTACTAAAAAACTTTCGCTAGCAATCTCACTTCAACATATAGACCAAGAGTTTGTTGATTTCATCCATCAAAATCTTAAAATGCATCCTGGCAAAACGGATTTTCACATTCGTATCTATGATGAAGAAAATAAAATGCTAACGACTGAGCTAAAACTTTCTTCACAGAAAATAGAAGTAAATGATTCTTTGATAAAATATTTATCGGACTCCGATCATATTTGGTATAAGCTAGAAGTAGAATAATGGCTAGTAAAAAAAATTATGATTTGCTTCTACAATTTCTTTAGTTACTTTATAAACTATGTGCAGCTTTAGATTGAAAGTGATAAGCTTGTTTTTGATGATGGTGTTAAGTGCCGTACTTGTCTTTGCACAGTCGGGAGAAACCAATGCAGAAAATGAATTAGCAAAAGCTAAGATGATGGTAGTACAGAAGGATTACCCCAAAGCAATAGATGCCTATAAACATCTTTACCAAACAGCTACTAACAATACCGAAATCTATCAAGACTATCTTCAGGTTTTAATAGCTGCAAAAGAATATAAAGAAGCTGAAAGACTCATCGAGAACCAACAAAAACTGCGCCCTCAGGATGTATTACTCAACATAGACCTTGGAAGCCTTTATCTTACAATGGGCAAAGAGAAAAAAGCCTTATCCTATTTTGATGTAGCTATTTCAAAACTCAATGGTGATGATATGCTGACCACAAGAATGGCGGCAGCATTTAATAAAATTAATAGAACCGATTATGCTATTAAAACGTATGAGAAAGCTATCGAAATCCTTCGCTATCCTTACTTGTACGGAAATGAATTATCAAAACTATATGCAAAAGTAGGTGCCATAGAACAAGCAGTAAGTCTATTGATTGAGGTAGGACCTAGGCAGATAGGAACCGTAGAAGACACCAAAGCACAGTTGTTAGAAATTGTAGCCAATAACCCGAAAAGACTACAACAAACTCAAAAAATCTTAATCAAAAAAATCAATGAAAACCCATCCAATAATTTTTATTCAGAGCTTTTAACTTGGCTCTATACACAAAAGAATGATTGGGAGGGTGCTTTGCTACAGATACAAGCCATAGATGCTAGAAATAAAGACAACGGACAACGCGTTTTGGACTTTGCTAGGCTGGCACGAAAAGAAAAACAATATGATATAGCTATTCAAGCCATAGAGGCAATAATAGAAGAAGGGAAAGAACAACCTATCTATCCGATTGCCTTAGCAGAGAAGTTAGAAATTGGGATGATTAAGCTAGCGGAAGACATCAACAGTTCTCAGCAAACAATCACCAACTTGGCTACTTCTTTCGAAACTTATTTTAAAGATTTCCCTCAAAATACCTCCACAGAAACATTGCTCCAATATGCTAAGCTAGAAGCACAATACAACAATAATGCAGCAAAAGCCATTTTGCTTTTAGAACAAGCTATTACCCAGCCATCAGCCACTAAAAATTTCATGGGTCGTGCAAAGCTTCAGCTTGGAGACTACTATATTCTACAAGGAAAAATATGGGAAGCATCGCTCACCTATAGCCAAGTGGACAAAGCCTTTAAAGAAGATATGCTGGGTGAAGAAGCCCGTTTTAGAAACGCGAAGCTTGCCTACTATCGTGGAGATTTTCAATGGGCAGAAGGACAGCTCTCTGTTTTAAAGGCATCTACTTCTGAGTTGATAGCTAATGATGCTTTGCAACTATCAGTACTTATCATCGAAAACATTCCACCGGATAGTAATCTTGTTCCATTACGACAATTTGCACATGCAGACTTATTACTTTTCCAAAATAAGGATATGGAAGCAGCCCGAGTTTTAGACAGTATTGCTAAGGTATACCCCAAACACCCGTTGATGGACGATATCTATATGTTACATGCTGCTATTGCCATCAAACACAAAGATTATAAACAAGCTTTAGAAAACTATCAAATAGTAATTACTCAGTTTAGCAATGATGTGTTGGCTGATGATGCCACCTTCAAAACTGCTGAAATTTATGAGCTATACTTAAAACAACCAGAACAAGCCAAACATTATTTCGAAGAGCTAATCATTAAGTTTCCAGGTAGCACTTATATCCAAACAGCACGGATGAAGATTGCAGAATCCGCTGCTCCCTTATAGCAATATTGAACGCTCCTTGAATGTCAATCTAATCAGATACTGAATTTTTATTAAAAAGTTTAGCTGCATTAAAACAGTAAATTATCAGGTCGTTTACGGTCACGTTTTAGATGTTGGTAAGCTTTTTCGGTTGCTTCTCTTCCTCTTGGTGTACGCATGATATAACCTTCTTGTATCAGAAATGGTTCATACACTTCTTCGATGGTACCAGCTTCCTCACCCACTGCTGTAGCAATATTGTTGATGCCTGTTGGTCCGCCTTTGAATTTATCAATAAGAGTCATTAGGATTTTATTATCCATTTCATCAAGCCCGTTTGCATCTACGCTTAATGCTTTTAGTCCATGTTCTACAATTCCCAAGTCGATAACACCATTGCCAAGGACTTGAGCAAAGTCTCGCATTCTTCTTAGCAGTCCATTTGCTATACGTGGCGTACCACGGCTTCTACCGGCTATTTCCATAGCAGCATCCGAAGTGATTTTTACTTGTATCAATCCGGAGGCTCTAATAATGATTTTTTGCAATACTTCTTTAGTATAATAATCCAACCTTGATTTAATACCAAAGCGAGATAATAAAGGAGCTGTCAATAGCCCGGAACGAGTAGTGGCGCCAACTAAAGTAAATGGATGAATATTGATTTGCACGGAGCGTGCTGCAGGCCCACTATCAATCATGATGTCTATTTTAAAATCCTCCATAGCAGCATAGAGGTACTCTTCT
>CALMXV010000303.1 GCA_937871155.1 uncultured Taibaiella sp.
TCAAGCTGAGGCGGTTTTCTTTATAGGTGAAAATTGACAATCGAAAAAGTATTTTTTACATCCTCTTATGAAAAGTACCTGTAGGAAGTACAAGAAATAAAAAAGGGTAACCTTTCTAAAGATTACCCCCAATTCGTATGTAAAAATAGATTCGACTTTATAAAATAATCATGGCATCACCATAGCCAAAAAAGCGATATTTTTCTTTAATAGCGGTATGGTAAGCTTCCATCATAAGGTCATAACCTGCAAAGGCACAAGCCATAATCATTAAGCTAGTCTTTGGTAAATGGAAGTTGGTGATTAATGAGGTAGCTATTGAAAAATCATGCGGAGGGTGAATGAATAAATTACTCCATCCTTCAGCGGGCTTTAGTAAGCCTTGGGCAGTAACAGAGCTTTCTAATGCTCTCATGGTAGTAGTGCCAATAGAGCAAATTTGTCTTTTTTCTGTTTTGGCTTTGTTCACTACAGAAGCAGCATAATCATCTACCTTAAAGTACTCCGCATCCATTTTATGCTTAGACAAGTCTTCCACTTCTATAGGTCTGAAGGTTCCAAGACCGGTATGTAATGTAACTTCAGCAAAGTTCACCCCTACAATTTCTAAACGTTTAATCAGCTCACGGCTAAAATGCAAACCGGCAGTTGGAGCGGCTACGGCACCTTCATATTTTGCATAGACAGTTTGATACCGTTCTTTATCTTCTTCTTCCGGCTTACGTTTTATATATCGTGGAAGTGGTGTTTCGCCTAATAATTCCAACATTTGACGGAAGGCATTATCATCACCATCAAATAAAAAGCGAATTGTACGACCTCTCGAAGTAGTGTTATCAATAACTTCCGCTACCAATTCATCATTATCGCCAAAATAAAGCTTGTTGCCCACACGGATTTTTCGAGCAGGATCGACGATGACATCCCAAAGTCTGTTAGATTTATTAAGTTCTCTTAATAAGAAAACTTCAATCTTAGCACCCGTCTTTTCTTTCTTGCCATATAGGCGAGCTGGAAATACTTTAGTATTGTTTACAATCATTACATCCTTATCATTAAAGAATGAAAGGACGTCTCTGAAAGTTTTATGTTCTATCTTGCCGGAATCACGGTGAATCACCATCAGTCTGCTATCTTCACGAGACTTGGTTGGATGTTGAGCAATAAGATTTAAGGGTAGATCAAATTTGAACTGCGAAAGTTTCATATTACGGTATGATAAATTGAAAAGCGGGCAAAAATAGATTATTTACTGAAACAAAACAATTTTAATTTTTGTGAAAGAAACATCACCCACATTTTTCTATGGATATGCCTAATTGAATAGTTGTATCTTGCGAAGTAATGATTCCCAGTTGGCAAAAAGGTATTGTTACCAAAATAGAAGAAGCAACACATAATACCAAAAGGTATTGGATAAAGCTTCCTGATACCGCATCGTTTCATTTCAAACCCGGTCAGTTTGTAACTCTTGACCTGCCTATCCACGAACAAAAAAATAAACGTTGGAGAAGTTATAGTATAGCTTCTTTTCCTAATGGTACCAATGAATTTGAGTTGATTATTGTTTTAGTTGAAGATGGACAGGGTTCTCCATATATTTTTCAAGAATTAACGATAGGGTCATCGGTTACTTTGCGGGGTCCTCAAGGGATGTTCACTTTACCTGATATAATAGATAAAGACTTGTTTTTTATCTGCACCGGCACCGGTATTGCACCTTTTAGAAGTATGGTCAATCATATCCATACACAGCAGATAGACCATGAAAATATCTATTTGATTTATGGATGTAGAACGCAAGCTGATTTATTATACTTTGATGAATTGAGAGATTTAGAGAAAAATTTGAATAAGTTTCATTTTATACCTACTCTTTCCCGTGAAAAATGGGACGGTAATAACGGCTATGTGCATAGTGTATATGATACATTATTGAAAGAACGACAACCTGCACATTTTATGCTTTGTGGATGGCGTGCCATGATAGATGAAGCGAAACAAAACTTGTTAGAATTGGGTTATGATAAAAAGGATATTCATTTGGAGTTATATGGTTAGCCCCAATTTTCCAAGTAGAAATGCATTAATTGTATCTATTGTAAAAAGCCATGAGTCTTGAATCTCATGGCTTTTGATTTGGGTACTGTTGATTTATTTATTTCATCCCGGTAGAATTATTCAATTTCGGGATGGCTTTATTCATGTCTTTGATGATAGAAACCGTTTCTGAAATATAGATATCTTTTTTGACGTTTTTCAACCATTCTACATTTCTTGCTATGGTAGTGCTATCCATATTAATACTAGCCAAATCTTCTTTAGGATTTACCACAGAAAGGCTTACTGCTTTCTTTTCCAACTCTTCCATTTTTTTTGAAAGGGCTGCAGCTTCATCCATTTCTTTTTTATACTTTACTTCGTTTAAAGAGTAGTATCTATTCTTCTCTTTGTCTTTTAAAAGCTGAGCATTGGATTTAATCAAGTTGAAAGTACTATTGTTAGAAACACGAGCTTGGCTTAATGCTTTTAGTTGTGCTACCGGTACAGGATTAGCAACTGTTTGAAAGGCTACAGCAGGAATTTCATCCCATTTTAAAGAAGCTTTATCTCTACGTTCTCCCATATCAATATCTTGATAAGGATCCGGTAAAATAATATCTGGTGTTACACCTTTCAACTGGGTACTACCACCATTAATTCTATAAAACTTTTGAACGGTAATTTTAATAGACCCTATCCCTTTATTATCCGGAGTTTTTAATCCTAGGTATCGGGCAATATCATCTAATGAAATAATGCGTTGTACTGTACCTTTTCCAAAGCTTGTAGAACCTACAACTACAGCACGTTTATAATCTTGCATTGCGGCGGCAAGTATTTCAGATGCCGAAGCACTGCCTTGATTAATGATAATGGCTAAGGGCCCATCATATAGGGTGCCTTTGGAACGGTCATAAAGTTTCTCTGGTGCACCGGCATTGGTTTTTACTTGTACTATTGGTCCTTCATCAATAAACAATCCTGACATATCTACTACATCTTGTAGTGATCCGCCTCCATTATTTCTTAAGTCCAGTATGATGCCTGAGACCTGTGCATTCTTTAATTTTTCTATTTCTTTAGCTACGTCTTCTGCACACCTTCTACCATTTAGTTTGTTGAAATCTGCATAAAACTCCGGTAAGTAGATATAGCCAATTTTATCAGTTTTATCTTCTATAATTGCTGATTTTGCAAATACTTCTTCTCTTAATACTTCGCCTCTGATAATGGGTATCACTCGTGTAGAGCC
>CALMXV010000304.1 GCA_937871155.1 uncultured Taibaiella sp.
AGTGTTTAATGCAACAATGTCAAGTTCTCCTGCATATCCACCTTCTTTGCGCTTTCCTATTCTTACGTTTTGTCTTATGAAATACCCTTTGTATTCATACCATTCTGCTAATAGTTGTTCTAAATAATTCATTCATTTGATTTTATTATTTGATGATTAATGATTGCCATTCTAAAAAGCAATTCGTCTTCAAGACCAGCTTTCTTTCTTGATACTTTCTCCGAAAATTCAAAACTTAAAAGCTGTAAGTAATATTTGTAGGCATTTTCTAACAGTATAAAATGCTCTGCAAGTGCATTTCTTAAACTGTCATTTGATGCTTTGGGTTGTTCAAATTTTTCTTTTGGAACTACGCTATCTATAAAATAAAATTCTTCCGAAACATCTTCCTTCCATTCACCATTTTCGTCTTCCTGCATTGGCCGGTAAATAGTCAGCACGATATTTTCTATTTTTAATAACCGTCCTAAGATATTTTCAACATCAATAATTGTAGGAATTTCTGTATCATTATCGGTGAGCTTATCGGTGATCGCACTAATAATTGGTTCTCCTTCTTCCTTTGCAAATAAAAGTAGATCTGTAAGCATTGAAAACTCACAACAATAATCCACTCGCTTTAAGCGTTCTTCAAATGGCTTCTCGTAGTATCCAAAAATTGTTACATCTGTTGAATCTTGTCTCTTTTCAAAAATTATCTCTTTAAGATATATTTCTTCTATTAGATGGTATTTTGGTTCATATGACTTACTCATGATTTGTGTGTTTTACGTCTCTTAACGCTTGCACCCTAACGTTTTGGCGCCTTTAGTTTTGTTTCTGCAAATTTATATAAAAAACATTATTATTACTACTATGCTTTTCTTTTTGCTTCTTTTTCTTTTACAATTCACATTATTTTGTGGATGAGAAATAAATTATTCATCAAAACATCCCGGCTGCGGAGGCGCTTTATGTTTTTCGGCAAGGATATTAGGACCTATGCCAAGTTTTAATCCTCCGTAGCCTGTTTTGATGAGGATCAGATAGAGAATAGAGCTTTTAGTCTCATTAAATAAGGTCTTGATCTGATCAAAACATGGGATGTATTTAAAAACCATTTTGTATGAGCAAATTTAAACACTTTCTTGGAATCGACATTTCCAAACACACCTTTGATGTGACCCGACTTGATGCTAGTTCACCACACACAACTGTGCATCAGGAGTTCAAACAAGATGCTAAAGGATTTACTTCCTTTGTGCACTGGATAAAAGAAATCCAGGTGCCAGCTTCAGAAGTTCTAATCTGTATGGAGCATACCGGGCTGTATATTCATGGTTTGCTAGAGCATCTAAAGGAGCATGATTTTGTGCTATGGGTAGAGATGCCCCTTCGTATCAAACGGAGTATAGGTTTACAGCGAGGGGGCGATGATAAACTATCTTCCAAGCTCATAGCACAATATGCCTATCGTTATCAAGATGCTTGTAAACAGTGGGTTGCAGAGGATGAGTTTGTAGTTCGATTACGACACCTGACAGCACAGCGTGACCGAATTGTACGCAATATCAAAGTCATGGAAGTACCTATCGGAGAGCTTGAACAAACCGGTAGCCAAGCTATTGCAAAGGAGTTGGAAAAAATACAACGTAAAGCCGTGCAAGAATTAAAACTAGCTATACTAGCTATTGAAAAAAAGATAACCGAGTTGGTAGAGAAGCATGAAACCGCTCGCGATAAAATAGCATTGGTGACAAGCATTAAAGGGATTAGTACACAAACTGCTACGCACCTGTATGTATACACCAAAGGCTTTCAGACATTTGAAAATGCAAAACAATTAGCTAGTTATTGTGGAGTAGTTCCTTTTGAACGCAAATCAGGAATTAGTGTGCGACATAGACCTCGAGTAAGTGCCTATGCCAATAAAGATTTAAAACGGCTACTGCATTTATGTGCGATGTGTGCCATACGTCATGACCCTGAGTTACGTGCATATTATCAACGGAAAGTACTAGAAGGCAAAAACAAAATGAGTGTAGTAAATGCAGTACGTAATAAACTTATACAAAGAGTGTTTGCTGTATTGCGTGATGGTA
>CALMXV010000305.1 GCA_937871155.1 uncultured Taibaiella sp.
TTAATCAGTACTTATTTCAACCAATTAACAGCTGTAGAAAGATAGTACACTATGAACTTGCTATTGCCGGGAAATAAAGGAGCACATATCACAGCGTTACTAGTATTGTTGGGAAGCCTTGTTGGGTATCTCATCACCTATCAATATGCATTTTTGTTAGTACCATTTGCAGCTTTGATAGGAGCTATCACCTTTGTAAACTGGAAACTCTCCTATTGGATTTTACTCTTCAGTATCCCGGCTTCCATACAGCTTTATTTGATGGGTACTTCCTTATCTACTTCCTTGCCGGATGAGCCTATGATGTGGATGTTCTTATTGCTATTTGCTATGCAGTTTGCACACAACCCAAGAATCTTACCGGAGTGGTGGTGGCGAAATCCTATAGTGTTGTTGGTAGTACTTCATTTAGTATGGCTATTGATACCGGTTTTGTTTTCTAAAGAAACGTTGTTTTCCGTTAAATTCTTTATAGCAAAATGTTGGTTTTTAGTTACGTTTTTCATCTTGCCCATTTGGGTTTTTAAAGAGAAGAAAGATTTTAAGAGAGCGTTTTGGTTGTTGTTGATACCGATGCTGATTACCATGTTTATCATCCTATATCGTCACTATACTTTTGGGTTTAATTTTAGAAAGATAGAACAATCTATACATCCGCTTTATTACAATCATGTGGAGTACTCAACCGTTATTTCCATGTTTTTTCCGGTAGTAGTTATAGGGTATCTGCTTACCAGTTGGTCGCACAAATGGTTAAAGCTAGGCTTGTTGTTGACCGTCATATTCTTCCTGCCGGTCATCTATCTTACCTATGCAAGGGCGGCTATGCTCGCGGTTATATTTGCATTGGGTATCAATATTGCCATCCGATTGAGAATGGTAAATTGGGTAATGCCTGTGTTTTACGCTGCGATGATAGGCTTAGTCATTTTTATGACTACCAATAATAAGTATATCGAATTTCGTCCCAACTATGAACGAACCTATATGCATAGCAACTTTGCAGACCACATGGTAGCCACATTTCGTGGTAGGGATATGTCTTCCATGGAGCGGGTGTATCGTTGGATAGCGGCTGCAAGAATGAGTCAGGATAGACCCATTACAGGTTATGGTCCCAATTCGTTTTATTATTATTATAAACCCTATGCTGTTTCCATGTTTCGTACTTATGTAAGTAGAAACACGGAGAAATCAACTACTCA
>CALMXV010000306.1 GCA_937871155.1 uncultured Taibaiella sp.
ATAGTTTTGGAATAGTATCTGGGATGACCACTAAACTTTTTGATGAAGAAACAGAGCTAAAATCTGTAATATTCGGAAGCCCTTATACCATACCCGATACCACAATGATTCCATATTATAGTTTCAGAAGATGGCTTAAAATGCCATTAACAATGCCCTTTATGTTTGACCCCAACAAAAATTTAGTAGTGCAATTTGAAACTAGTAATGATACCACAATACAACCACAAAATCTTGGAACTTCTATTATTGCACTAGCAATTATTGATTCTCAAACAATAAATAAAACTCGCACGGTATCGTCTCTACAGCACCTTAATTATACAATTCTTTCTACTAAACCTTATCCTCTTTTATTCTGTATTGGTCTAGATATAGATACTACAGGTGTTTCGGAAGTAGATGAAGTAACTTCTACCCAACTTACGTTCTATCCTAATCCTGCAATAACCACTATCCATTTCAGCCTAAAAGGCAGCTATACCATCAGCACCTTACAGGGGGCTGTAGTGCAGCAAGGTGAGGGTGATGCAGCAAATATTGGCACCTTGCAGCAAGGGTTGTATATGGTGCAGCTAACTACTAATAATGGCAAGCGACTAGTGGGGCGGTTTTTGAAGGAGTAAGAGGTAACTTTACTTTATCTACAGCCATCTTTATTTAAAAGTTGGCTGTATTTTTTTTAATCGTTACCAATTATGAATTTGGAAGAGATTTTCTATTACCTCATAATTGCTACCAACAAATAAAAATAAATAGTATCTTAACCCATCTTAAAATAAAAATGTCTGACGTTTTCTCGCATATAACCCAACAAATTGCAGCCATTAAAAACAATGACGAGAAAATACTCAAAGAAATTTATGTTGCAAATTTTCAAAATATAGAACGATATATTTTGAATAATAGTGGCACTGAAGATGATGCTAAAGACCTTTATCAAGAAGCTTTCCTAGCATTTTGGCGCAATATCCAATTAGATAAATTTTCACCTCAAAAGGAACAAGCACTGCAAGGGTATCTGTTTCAGATAGCTAAGAACAAATGGTTGGATACCCTGCGTTCTAGAAATGTTAGAAGAATCATAACAATGGATGAATCGAAAGAAAATAAGATGACTTTCGACGAAGACAACGATATAGATACAGAACGAATCAAGTTAATCCAAACAAAATTTAGATTATTAGGACAAGCTTGTAAAGAACTGTTGATACGTTTTTATTATCGGAAGCAATCCACCAGAGAAATCGCTATTGATAAAAATTGGACCGAGCCTACTGCTAAGAATAATAAGTACAGATGTATGGAACAATTACGTGCATTAATTAATAATAATGAGTGAGATAGTGAATAACAAAAGCAGGATAACACAAGAAGATATGGAATTGATTGATCAATATTTAAGCAATCAACTGACGGAATCTGCATCAATTGAGTTTGAGGAAAGGCTTAATAGCGATTCGGAATGGGCGCTTAAAGTTCAAGAACAAAAAATAACCAGAATAGGTATTCAGCAAGAAGCCATCGCTAATAAATTGGAAGAATTTCATCAGCACATCCGTCTGGCGACTAAAGCGGGAGCTAGACCCTTTAAACCTAAAAAATTTTTAGCTGCTGCTGCTGCTATCTTAATTGTTGCAGGAGCATTAGTATGGATGTTGTTTTTTAATACCTCCTCAGAAGACCGTTTATATAGTAAGTTTTATCAGCCGGATGAAGGGCTCCCCACTTTAATGGGGGTATCTGATAATTATGCTTTTGAAGCGGCTATGGTAGATTATAAAATTGGAAAGTATCAGAAAGCAATTAATGAATGGGAGCAATTACTTACCACCAATGCAGCTAATGATACCTTAAACTATTTCATCGGGTCGGCATACTTAGCCCTCGATAATTCAGAAAAAGCGATTGTTTATTTTGATAAGACACTTTCTGTTTCTCAAACAGCTTTCCTTCAAGAAGTCCAATGGTACAAAGTATTAGCTTTAATTAAAAATGGAAAAAAAGCAGAAGCAATAGAGCTTTTGAAACATACACAACATCCACAGAAGGAACAATTATTAGCTAAACTAAAAGAATAAATGAAGCGGCTATTTCTTTTCATATTATGGATGATGCTGAGTGTAGGAATAGCTAATACTCAAAGCAAATCAAAGATAGTACCTGAAGTAGAAGACCTTCTAGCAAAAGAAAATTATAGCCAAGCCGCATCCGTCGTAAAAGAAAGAATTGCCTTATTACAACAATTAAAAAAATTAGACTCGTTGGTAGGCTATGTTACCTACTTAGGGAAAGTAACAGAGAAGTTACAAGGTAAAGAAGCCGCTGAAACAACATTGCTCAGCTTACTGAAGGAGCTCCGACAACAATTTCCATATCACCCAAAATTGATAGCTGCAACTTTGAAAGCAGCACATTTCATTAGCACCTCAGGCAATCATCAACTAGCGTATCAAACAGTAGCTTCACTAGAAAAGTATATTCAAGGTCATCAAGGAGCAATGCAGAAAGAAGAGCCGAATCTCTATTTTGGATTGGGAGATTTTGCCGTTCGCCTTGGTAATACTGAATTAGCATCACAACACTATAAACATTCCATAGCCTTATTAAAAAAAATACCCAATCCTGATAAAGAACAATTAGTGATAGCTAATAATTCTATGGGTATCATTATGCACTTCGCTTCCAAGGCAGATAGTTCTTCATACTATTGGGAAAAGGCATTAAAGATGGCTTATGAAATGGATACTTCCGATGCCTTTGTTTATTATCGTCGGTCGTCAATTGAAAATAACCTATCCAATGCTTATAGCTATCTAGGAAAGCAGAAAGATGCTTTGAATATGCTGGAGCAATCTATCAAAAACAATAAAAAGTTTATTGAATCTAAAGAGCCCCATCCATCCAAGAAGCAAGCGGCTATTTATACGTTATACTCCATGGATAATATAGGGAAGATATACCTAGACTTAGGCGACTTTACCAAAGCATTAGATGTTTATACTTATGCCTATCAATCCAAATTACGGTTGTTTGAAAAAGATAATTTTGAAATCGCTAAAGCCAAAGTGTTTTTAGCTACAGTGTATAATGACAAGCATCAGTATCATGCTGCTAAGCAATATGCTGCAGATGCCTTACGAATTTTAAAACTGAAAGGGGATACGGCAAATAGTTGGGATGCCGGTGCCAATACACAACTAGCCTATGCTTGCAGGTATTTAAAACAAACCCATTTGGCTACTTTATATTATGAAGAGGCTTACCGTCTCAATAAAATCGCTTCCGGTGAAAAGTATAATGAGTTTTTCTTTG
>CALMXV010000307.1 GCA_937871155.1 uncultured Taibaiella sp.
AGTATCAGAAATAGATGAAAAATCAATTGGGATATGGGTTTATACTTTAGAGAAAAAAATAGGAGTATCCATTATACGAAACCCACTACTGACTCCTTATTTAGGACCTTATTTAAATATTGACTCTAAATTATCTGCTACCAAAAGGCTACAAGTAGAAGAAAAGATGGTTTCTAGTTTAATGAAAGCCTTACCTCCATGGGATTTTATTGAAGTACTCTGTTTGCCAAGTTTCAACAATTTTTTTTCCTTGCATCTTCATGGCTTGAAAAATATACAACGACTTACTTATCACATAGACCTTACACAAGAAATAGAGCAACTTTTTTTAGCTATAGATGCCAAACAAAGATCTGCAATACGACAAGCAGAAAGAGAACTACAGCTTGAAGATGCCGCAACTTACATCCCTACTTTTTATCAATACTATCAACAAACATTACAATTAAAAGGGAAGCCCTACCCTTACTCTGAAGATTTATTCCACAACATTATCCATCATTCTCTTGACCGTAAACAAGCTTTTTTTAAAGCTGCAAAAAACCAAAATGGAGCGATTACAGCCATTGTCTTTGCACCATACGACCATCAAAGTATGTATCTATTATTAACGGCTACTAATAAAGATGCTCGGCATAATGGTGCTGTTGCTTTCTTAATATGGCAAGCCATTGTTTTTGCAAAAGCTCACGGACTAAAGATTTTTGATTTTGAGGGAAGCATGGATGGAGGAATTGAAAAATTTTTTAGAAGCTTTGGCGGCAATAGAACGAGCTATATCCAAGCAACCTCCAATCAATCTAAACTATGGAAGTTAAAAGAACTGATGAGATAAAAAATTAAAAAAAAGAATATCTTGTTACCCTCTAAAAATGCAAATAAGCTATGTCAAAAAATGTAATCGCTAATGAAGATACCCTATCAGATGGTGGATTAGGCAAGGAAGGCTATAGTCATAATCCAGCTATTGCAGCCATTCAGAACTTTAGTGGCAAGTACCCCAAACAGCTTTGGGCATTGTTCTTTTCAGAAATGTGGGAGCGTTTTTGTTTTTATGGAATGCGTGGGATGCTTACCTTTTTTATGGTGTATAAATTAGGGATGGAAAAAGATGTTGCCAACTTACAATATGGTGCTACCCAAGCTTGGGTTTATGCCTTTACTTTCATTGGGGGTATGTTTGCTGATAAAATTCTTGGGTTTCGTAAATCTTTATTTTGGGGGGGTAGCTTAATGATAGTGGGTAGCTTAATTTTAGCTTTTGACCCTCATAAATTCTTTTTTCATGGTATTGCTTTTTTAATCATCGGTACCGGTTTTTTCAAGCCAAATATTTCATCTATGGTAGGTCAGCTTTACCATGCAGGTGATGCCCGTAGAGATGCTGGTTTTTCTTTGTTTTACTCAGGTATTAATATCGGTGCTTTTCTAGGAGGTATCTTAATGATAGGTGTAGGTAAAGGTGAAATTATGAGTAGTATGATACCGGAAGCACTTCGTTGGAATGTGGCCTTTGGTTTGGTGGCAATCGTGATGTTGATTAGCTTATTAACTTTTCTAGTCACTCACAAAAGCCTTGGTCCTATTGGTGATGCGCCGATTGATTATAGCCAACAACCCGGTAAAAAATGGTATGTATATGCAGTTTATGCTGGAGCTTTATTTTGTATTCCATTAATCATTAAGATGGTTTCTAATACTCAATACACCGATTATTTCATGTATTTCATCGGTCCATTCAGTATTGTTTATTTACTGTTTGAAATGAGAAAGCTTACCTGGAAAGAAAACAGTAAACTAATAGCTGCTTTTATTTTTATTCTTTTCTCGGTAGTCTTCTGGGCAATTTTCGAACAAGCAGGCGGCTCTTTAAGCTTGTTTGCTGCAGAGCATGTAGATAATAAGCTTTTAGGTGTTGCAGGTGTAGATCCTAATATGGTCAACAATTCTGCCAACTCTTTATTTGTAATTCTTTTTGCACCCTTGTTAGGGCTTTTCTGGTTATGGCTAAGTAAAAGGAAAAGCGAGCCCAATGGTATTATCAAATTTGGTCTTGCCTTTTTATTATTAGGTCTTGCGTTTTATACATTTTTCACCAGCAAGTTCAGTGATGACGGCAATGGTATGAGTCCTTTAAACATCCTTGCATTAGGGTATTTGGTGGTCACCTTTGGTGAGTTGGCACTATCACCAATCGGCTTATCCTTGATGACTAAATTAGCCACTCCAAAGCTTCAAGGTTTTATGATGGGCATGTGGTTTTTAGCTAGTGCTTATGGACAATATGTAGCCGGATTATTTGGTGCAGCCATATCTCCTTCTGATACAGCAACGGCTTCTGAAAAGCTAGCTATTTATGCAGATGGCTATAAACAATTTGCTCTTTATGCAGTTGTTGCCGGTGTGCTCATTATCATTATTTCGCCATTTGTGAAGAAGCTTATGCAAGATGTAAAGTGATTATTGTTTTTGATATCAAAGTTTAAGAATGTCATTTATAAAAGCGAAACACTTGTTTTTCAAAACCAGATAGAATTTGTTTTTTTGTGCCATGCAAACAGCACCAACTTATGCAGTGATCGTTGCCGGAGGTCAAGGTACTCGCATGGGATATGCCATACCCAAACAATTTCTCGAACTGGATGGCAAACCCATTCTATACCATACCATCAAAGCATTTAGAGAGACTATAGATGATATACAAATCATTTTAGTTTTGCCGGAACAACAAATTAGCATGACTCAAATGGTACTTCAAGCATTTGAAGAACGGATGGATATTACTATTGTTGCCGGAGGTGCCTCTAGGTTTCATAGTGTGCAAAATGGACTGAAAGATCTACCTAACGATGCAATTATTTTTGTGCATGATGGAGTGAGACCCTTGTTAAGCAAAGAATTGATTCTGCGTTGCTATAACCAAGCCATTGAAAAAGGAAGTGCAATCCCTGCCCTACCCGCTACAGATAGTATGCGACAAGTACATGGTTATAAATCAACACCTTTAGATCGTACCAATATTCGCCTGATGCAAACGCCGCAGACTTTTCAAGCTTCCATCTTGTTACCATCTATGAAACAAACTTTTCAAGAAAACTTTACTGATGAAGCAACGGTGGTAGAAGCTTTTGGACATGAGGTTCACCTTTGTGATGGAGAACGAAATAATATAAAAATTACAACTCCTGAAGATTTAATCATTGCTGAGGCTTTATTAAAGTCATATTGATTATGAGAACAACGTTAGTGAGTTTACTTTTAGTTGTTTTTACATCAGTCAATTGTTTCTCGCAAATTCAAGATACCACAGCTTTT